>CANEXL010000105.1 GCA_947443745.1 Microbacteriaceae bacterium
ACCCCCCTGACAACCAAAGAAGTAGACGCTAGTCACGCCAAGATTGATGCCTGGGATGATCTCTCCCGCGGGGGCGACCCCACGTCCTGAATCCGGCGGCTCGTGGAGCGAGTCGGTTAGAATGATGACGCATATTCTTTGACATCGAGGAGCAACATGAGCAACATGAGCAACCAAGTTGACGCACTGGGCGAGGGTCATTCGCCCGCAGCATGGACGGGCGTTCTCTCCATGCTTTTCGCGATTTCCTTGGGCACCGTTGCGTTCGTTCTCGAGATTCCTTGGCTGGTCTGGGCTTCTGTTGGGTTGCTCGTAGCTGGAGCACTCGCCGGTTGGCTCGTATCCCGTGCCGGTTACGGTGTCCGCGGTCCCAAGTACGTTCCTAAGCCTCACCACTCCTAGTAGTGCTGACCGACCTCACTGCCGGAGCGCTGGCTGATGCCCAGCGCCGCCGCGAGACTGTTTCCCTTGCGGACGTAGAACGTTTAGCGCTCGCCCAAATACCGGCACTCGACGCGATGATTGCTTTGGCTCCGGCTGAGCGCGTCAAAATTATTGCTGAGGTAAAAAGAGCCAGCCCATCGAAGGGCGCTCTCGCCACCATTGCTGATCCCGCAGGGCTGGCGCGCTCCTATGAAATCGGTGGTGCCTCGACGATTAGCGTCTTGACCGAAGAGCGAAAGTTCTTGGGTTCCCTTGAAGATCTGCGAAATGTGCGCTCTGCCGTCTCCATCCCGGTGTTGCGAAAGGATTTCATCGCGGAGCCGTACCAAGTCTTTGAGGCTCGGGCGGCGGGGGCTGACCTGGTTCTTCTGATTGTCGCGGCTCTTGAGCAAGAGAACATGCAAGAGCTGTTCGATCTCTCCACCGATTTGGGAATGACCGTGTTGGTCGAGACCCACTCTGGCGACGAACTCTCCCGCGCGCTCGACCTTGGGGCCGAACTCATCGGTGTGAACGCCCGCAACCTCAGCACGTTTGAGCTCGATCGCAATCTCTTTGAATCTTTGGTCGACCGTATTCCTGAGGGAACAATCAAGGTGGCGGAATCCGCCGTTCGTTCCGCCCAAGACGTTGCCCACTATCGTTCCGCCGGCGCCGATGTTGTTCTCGTCGGCGAAGCCCTTGTCACCAGTGACCCTCTGGTCACGCTCGCATCCTTTTTGGAGATCTAAATGTTGCTTCGCGATGAAGTCGGCCCCTACTTTGGAGAATTCGGCGGACGGTATGTTCCCGAATCACTCATTGCCGCCCTTGATGAGCTTTCTGCGGCTTACATGACGGCAAAACTCGACCCTTCCTTTCAAGCAGAGCTGGCCGAGCTACACCGCACCTACACCGGCCGCCCGTCGATCATCACCGAAGTTCCTCGGTTTGCCGAGCACGGTGGCGGCGCCCGCATCATTTTGAAGCGCGAAGACCTCAACCACACGGGGTCTCACAAGATCAATAACGTGCTGGGTCAGGCGTTGCTCGCCAAGCGTCTTGGCAAAACACGCATTATCGCTGAGACAGGAGCCGGTCAACACGGTGTCGCCTCGGCGACGGCTGCCGCCCTTTTTGGCATGGAATGTGTCGTCTACATGGGCGAAGTTGACACCGTTCGCCAAGCTCTCAATGTCGCCCGCATGCGCCTTCTGGGCGCCGAAGTTATCCCCGTCACCTCCGGGTCCAAGACTCTCAAAGATGCCATCAACGAGGCAATGCGCGATTGGGTTGCCAACGTCGACACCACACACTACCTCTTAGGAACCGTTGCTGGGCCGCATCCGTTCCCCGTCATGGTTCGTGACTTTCACAAGATCATTGGCGAGGAAGCCCGCGAGCAGGTTCTAGCTCTCACGGGCCGGCTCCCGGATGTCGTCACGGCATGCGTGGGCGGAGGCTCGAATGCCATCGGTATCTTCCACGCCTTCCTCGACGATCCCAGCGTCAAGCTTGTCGGCTTCGAGGCAGCTGGCCATGGGATCGAAACAGGCAAGCACGCTGCCACAATGTCGATGGGTCGCCCGGGAGTCCTCCACGGTGCTCGCAGCTACATGCTTCAAGACGCCGACGGCCAGACCGTTGAGTCGCACTCCATCTCGGCCGGTTTGGATTATCCCGGCGTTGGGCCGGAACACTCCTGGCTGAAAGACCTCGGGCGTGCAACGTATCGCCCGATAACCGATGCCGAAGCCATGGATGCGTTGCGGCTCCTGAGTCGCACCGAAGGCATCATTCCCGCCATTGAGACGGCCCATGGACTCGCGGGCGCACTGCAACTGGGGCGCGAGCTTGGCCCCGACGCCATCATCTTGGTCAACAACAGCGGCCGTGGCGACAAAGACATGGAAACGGCTGCCAAGTACTTTGGCATCCTCGATGGAGAAACAGCATGAGCTCCCAGGTAGAAACCGTCATAGAATCCCTCAAGGCTCAGGGCCGTGGGGCTCTCATCGGGTACCTTCCGATTGGATTTCCTTCGCTGGCCGAGAGTATTGAGGCGGCGGTCGCTCTCGTGGAGAACGGTGTCGACATTCTGGAGCTCGGCGTTCCCTACTCCGACCCCGTTATGGACGGTCTCGTCATTCAAGAGGCCACCCAAAAGGCGCTTGAAGACGGCTTTCGCCTCAGCGACGCCTTTACGGCCGTTCGGGAAATCACAGCACGCGTAAATGCGCCAGTGCTTCTGATGACGTATTACAACCCTGTGTTGCAGTACGGCGTTGAGGCTTTTGCCAAAGATCTCGCTGCCGCCGGTGGCGCCGGGCTCATCACTCCTGACCTCATCCCCGATGAGGCCCATCAGTGGATCGCTGCCGCAGAGAAGTATGACCTCGACCGCGTTTTCCTCGCAGCCCCCTCCTCCACGGATGAGCGCTTAGCTCAGGCCGTCAAGCTATGTCGTGGCTTTGTCTACGCGGTTTCCACCATGGGCATCACGGGAGCGCGTGCAGACGTAGACTCGGCCGCTCACACTCTCGTGGATCGCCTCCACAAGGTCGGCGCCAAGTATGTCGGTGTGGGCGTTGGGATTTCTTCTCGCGCGCAGGTCGCTGAAGTGTTGACGTATGCCGAAGGAGCCATCGTGGGCTCGCTACTCGTCAAAGCACTCTCCGATGGGGGAGTAGAGGCCGTCGGGCGCTGCGCCGCTGATCTCGCTCCCGCTTCCTCCTGACTAATACACTAGAGACTCATCCACCCGAAAGGTTCGCATCGTCGTGAACGTTCTCGCTTCAACTTTTCATGCCAGCATCCCCAGCCCTGCGGTCAGTTTTATAGACCTGGGGCCCTTTCGCGTTCACTTCTACGCGCTGTGCATCCTCTTGGGAATCGTTCTCGCCGTCTGGATGACATCCTCACGCCTCACTGCTCGTGGCGGAAAGCCAGGAACCGTTCTGGACATCGTTCTGTGGGCCGTTCCCCTCGGCATTATTGGCGCACGTATCTATCACGTGCTCACCCACGTTGGTGATTACTTTTACCCCGGAGCTGACCTCCTTCGTACGCTGTACATCTGGGAGGGTGGCAATGCCATCTTCGGGTCACTCATCGGTGGCGCACTCGGTGTCTACATCGGTTGCCGCCAGACAGGGATTCGCTTCTGGTCCTTCGCCGACGCCGTTGCTCCCGCCATGCTGGTTGCCCAAGCAACCGGGCGCCTCGGCAACTGGTTCAACCACGAACTCTTCGGTGTTCCCACTACGTTCCCGTGGGGCCTCGAAATTGAATCCACCAATGCGGCGTTCCCCCAAGGCCTTCCCGCGGGAACACTATTCAACCCCACGTTCCTCTACGAAATCATCTGGAACCTCGTCGGCGTCATTTTGATTCTGGCTCTCGAGCGCCGCTTCAATCTGCGCTGGGGACGCGCCTTCGCCGCCTACATCATCTGGTATGGTCTGGGGCGCACCTGGTTGGAGTCGATTCGTATTGACCCCAGCGAAACCCTCTTTGGCGTTCGCTCAAACATTTGGGCATCGTGGCTGGCCATTGCCATCGGAATCGCGATCTTGATCATTCAGAGCAAGCGTCAT
The DNA here is from genome assembly GCA_947443745.1 of Microbacteriaceae bacterium. Taxonomy (GTDB): domain Bacteria; phylum Actinomycetota; class Actinomycetes; order Actinomycetales; family Microbacteriaceae; genus Alpinimonas. The sequence continues at coordinate 4,020 of CANEXL010000105.1, forward strand.
ACGGGTATGGAACTCTCCGTTTACACTCCCGGAAAAGAGCCGGCCGCACCTGCGCTAAACTCATCAGATAGCACAGCGCGCACTTTGGGTAACGGCGAAGACGCCTCCGAAGCTGCGAATGCGAAAACAAAAGTGGCCGCCACAACTGGCCGCACAGTATTCAAAAAACCCGAGAAGCCCGTGAGCTAACAGCTCAGCGTTTTTTCGCCGCTAGCTCCATACCTATGACCCTTGGGCCGACGCCGTCCCTATTCTGCTTCCGGCTTTTTATGAGGAGGGTTTGATGTCGGTAACGACTCCCTACCAACGCTTTTCCATGGTTCCCCCGGCCCAAGGTCTCTATGACCCTGCCTCCGAGAAGGATGCCTGTGGTTTGGCCATGGTTGCCACGCTTCGCAAGACGCCAGGTCACGACATTATCGATGTCGCCCTGTCCTCCCTGCGCAACCTCGAGCACCGTGGCGCTGTTGGTTCGGATGCGGGTACCGGTGACGGGGCCGGCATTATGACGCAGGTTCCCGACGCCTTCCTTCGTGCTGTCTCGGGCTTTTCCTTGCCCGCATCCGGTCATTACGCCGTGGGTAACGCCTTTCTTCCTATTGACGATGACGAACGCGCGGCCATCCTCGAGCGCCTCGCTGTGGTTGCTCATGAAGAGGGTCTCACCGTCATCGGTTGGCGTTTGGTTCCCACCTCGCCTGATGACCTCGGAATCTTGGCACGCGAAGCAATGCCCGCCATTTGGCAACTCTTTGTGTCCAGTAGCGCGTCAGACCTGTCCGGTATTGCTCTGGATCGCCTCACGTATCGTCTGCGCAAGCGCATTGAACGCGAGTGCAACATCTACTTTGCATCACTCTCCAGCCAAACGCTGGTCTACAAGGGCATGGTCACGACCTTGCAGCTTGAGCCCTTCTATCCCGACCTTTCAGACGAAAGGTTTGCGTCTACGCTGGCCCTCGTCCATTCGCGCTACTCGACGAACACGTTCCCCTCGTGGCCGCTGGCTCACCCGTTCCGCTTCATTGCGCACAATGGCGAGATCAACACAGTTCAAGGCAACCTCAACTGGATGCGGGCCCGCCAGTCGCAGCTCGAATCCGAGGTTCTCGGCGACATCGCGGACCTTCTGCCTATTTGCACCCCCGGTGCCAGCGATTCAGCGTCGTTCGATGAGGTAGTCGAGCTCCTGACTCTGTCAGGCCGCTCGCTGCCGCATGCCATCATGATGATGGTTCCTGAGGCGTGGGAAAACCAGCCTGAAATGGACGCGCAGCGCCGCTCCTTCTACGAATATCACTCCTCCATGATGGAACCGTGGGATGGCCCGGCGGCCATTGCCTTTACCGATGGTTCTTTAGTCGGAGCAACTCTCGACCGCAACGGTCTTCGTCCGGGTCGCTATGTCGTCACCGATGAGGGCCTCATCGTTGTTGCGAGCGAAATTGGCGTCCACAACGTTGACCCCGCGCGAATCGTGCACAAGGGTCGCCTACGTCCCGGCCAAATGTTCCTCGTGGACACGGTCGCCGGCCGCATTATTTCTGATGACGAGGTCAAGAGCGACCTGGCTCAGAGTGGGCCGTGGCAAGAGTGGATCGATCAGAGCCGGATCAGCCTCGAGGCACTTCCCGAGCGCGAGCACATCGTGCACACGCCCGCCTCTGTCACTCGCCGCCAGCGCACCTTCGGCTACACCGAAGAAGAATTGCGCATTCAGCTTGCCCCCATGGCCCGCACCGGTGGCGAGCCCCTCGGCGCAATGGGCTCGGACACGCCGATTGCCATACTTTCCACGCGCCCGCGCCTGCTGTTTGACTACTTCGTTCAGCAGTTCGCCCAGGTCACGAACCCCCCTCTCGATTCGATTCGTGAAGAAGTTGTCACCAGCTTGAGTCTGGGCCTCGGGCCCGAACGCAACCTGCTGACGGCCACGGCAAAGCACGCTCACCAAGTCGTTCTTGATTTCCCCGTGATCGACAACGACGAGCTGGCCAAGATCGAGCACATTCGTCACGACAACGGCTCTCGAGCGTCCGTCCTGCTCAAGGGTCTCTACTCTGTGGACAGCGGTCCCAAGGCTTTGGAAGCCCGCCTCTCCGCACTGTGCGTGGAGGTAGATGAGGCCATCAACGACGGCGCGTCTTTCATCGTGCTCTCCGACCGCGACTCAAACAACAAATTTGCCCCCATTCCCTCGCTGCTGATGCTCGCGACGGTACACCACCACCTCATCCGAACCGAAAACCGCATGCGCGTGGGCATTGTCGTGGAAGCTGGAGACGTTCGCGAGGTTCATCACGTTGCCCTACTCATCGGGTACGGCGCCTCGGCAGTCAACCCGTATCTGGCGATGGAATCCTGCGAGACGATGGTGCGCACCGGTTTCATCACCGAGGTCACGCCCGAGAAGGCCACGAAGAACCTCATCAAGGCTCTCGGCAAGGGTGTTCTCAAGATCATGTCGAAAATGGGGATTTCCACCGTTTCGTCATACTCT
>CANEXL010000106.1 GCA_947443745.1 Microbacteriaceae bacterium
CTCGGGGCGTAACGGGGGATGGCTGACCAACTCCATCACCGGTGGTCGCGACCAGTATGTGGCGAGCCACGGCAAGGCCGCCGTCACCGCTTTTCAGGTTGCGATGAACGACACGGTGGACGAGGTCATTCGCGTCGCCAAAGCAGAAGGCATCGATGCGTCAATCGTCAAGGGTGGCGAGCTCAACATTGCGAGTAACCCTGCTCAGCTGGCTCGTCTGCGGGAATCCGTCGAGGACGAACACACCTGGGGCTTTGATGACGTGTTGCTTCAGGATGCCGCACAGTCGGCCGCGCGCATCAACATCCCCGGGGTGGTGGCCAGCATGTGGCATCCCCACTGCGCCCGAATCCACCCCGCAAAACTGGTGCAGGGTCTGCGCGCCACGGTCATTGCTCTCGGTGTCGAGCTCTACGAGAACACACGCGTCACAGAGATTGCACCTCACGTTGCCCACACCGCGCGGGGGAGTGTCACCGCGGATCACATTGTTCGGGCCACCGAGGGCTTCACGGCGTCGCTGAAGGGGGAGCACCGCACGTGGTTGCCGATGAACTCCTCCATCGTCGTGACGGAGCCGCTTTCGGATGCTGTCTGGCGCGACATCGGCTGGGAAGGCCGCGAAACCCTAGGGGATATGGCACACGTCTACTTCTATGCGCAGCGCACACCCGACAATCGCATCGCCATGGGCGGCAGGGGAGTGCCCTACCGTTTCGGCTCTCGCACCGACAATGACGGCACGACACAGGCATCCACGGTTGAGTCTCTCTCCGGACTCATCAAGCGCTACTTTCCCGCAGCGGCTGACGCCAATATCGACCGCGCCTGGTCGGGGGTTCTCGGCGTTCCTCGAGACTGGGCTGCCACAGTGGGGCTGGATGCCACGACAGGAATTGCCTGGGCCGGAGGCTACGTGGGCACGGGCGTCACCGCCACGAACATTGCCGGCCGCACCCTTTGTGACCTCATTCTGGGGCGTGACACGGAACTAACGAAAATGCCGTGGGTGAACCATCAGACGCGTAAGTGGGAAATTGAACCGCTGCGCTGGATCGCCACCCACGGACTTTATGCCGCGTATTCCATGGCGGATGCACGCGAAGACGAGAGCCACGACTCGCGCACCTCGGCCATCGCCCGTGTCGCTAACATGATCACCGGCAGGCACTAGCGCGCACAGTTGCTATTTCCCGACGACAGCTGTAGCTTCATACGTACGGAATAACGTACGTAAAGGATCACCATGGCCATCACAGCGACCGCCGCGCGCAAAGACCTTTATCGACTTCTCGAAGAGGTAAACCAAGACCACGATGAGATCGAGATAACGTCAAAGGCTGGATCAGCCTTCCTTGTGTCCGCCTCCGAGTACAACGCCCTCAAAGAAACTGCCTATCTTCTCAGGTCGCCGGCAAATGCTGCACGCTTGGCGGAGTCAGCTCGAGAAGTCGCGCAGGGTAAGGCCACTCCCAGAGAACTGGTCGATGCCGAGAACGAAGTGACACTGGCCTAATTGCTCTCCATAGCCTTTACGAACGCTGGCTGGGATGATTACCAGCAGTGGATCAACTCTGACAGGGCAATGCTGAAGCGCGTTAATGACCTCATCAAGGATGCGCGCCGCACACCTGACTCGGGAATTGGCAAACCAGAGCGACTCAAGTTTCTCGATGGCGTTGCCTGGTCACGCCGCATTAGCCAAGAGCACCGACTGGTCTATTCCTTTGACGAGCACCAGCTCATCGTTTGGCAATGTCGCTACCACTACCAATAGGCCACGTTTATCGACGTGACAATATGTCTGATAATGCACATTATGTCAGGTCAAGTGTCGAAGGCACGACGTTCATCTCCACCACAATTCCCCGCCCGTTGGCTGGGACGTTAGAGAGTGAAGAGATTATCGTTCGACGGTCGCCAGCGAGTATTCAAGTCCCGCACGCACGGCAGGCCACTCACTCGCAATGATCGAAAAGACGACGGTGTCGCGCAGCGCACCACCAGGGCCAACCGAGTGATTGCGAATGACACCATCTTGCTTGGCGCCGAGGGCCGCAATCGCAGTGCGCGACTGACGATTGTGCCAGTGGGTGCGAAACTCCACCGCGATGCACTCCAGTTCGTCGAAGGCGTAGGTCAGCTGCAGCAGCTTCGCTTCCCGGTTTGCGCCACTCCCCTGCGCGCTGGTCGCGAGCCACGTGGAGCCAATTTCCAACCGAGGTGAATCCGTCTGCGGGTTCATGAACGTTGTCATTCCGACAACTTTGCCTGTTGAAACAAGCCGCGTAGCCCACGGCAGCATCAAACCTTGATCGTGCAGACTCAGGCGACGCTCAATCTCTGCTTCCATGGCATCCGGATGCGGAATCGTCGTGTACCACGTACGCCACAGCTCCCCCTCCCCCGAAGCCACCCGCAGATCATCAGCGTGATCGTGCGAGAGCGGCTCGAGGGTTACGAGAGAGCCGGTGAGCGTGGGTGATTCGAGGAGTTCCATTGTTCAACCCTAGAGGGCTCCTTGAGCGACAGTCCTAGGCGGATTCCGTTGATACTTTTGGTGCGTTGGGGTCAACACGACCACCGAGCGCTCCCCCGATGCCCTTGAGGGCTTCGGTGAGTTCGGACGGGATGATCCAGAGCTTGTTGGCCGTACCCTCGGCGAGCTTGGGCAGCACCTGGAGGTACTGGTAGGCCAGCAGAAGCTGGTCGGGCTCGCCTCGGTGAATGGCCTCGAACACGGTGGAGATGGCCTGAGCTTCACCATCGGCGCGAAGAACGGCAGCCTTGGCGTCACCCTCGGCGCGCAGAATGACTCCCTGACGGAACCCCTCGGCCTCGAGAATGGCGGCCTGCTTGGTTCCCTCGGCTGTCAAGATCACGGCACGACGTTCACGCTCGGCACGCATCTGCTTTTCCATCGAATCCTGAATGGATGCGGGTGGGTCAATAGCCTTCAACTCCACACGACCGACGCGAATGCCCCACTTGCCAGTGGCCTCATCGAGCACGATGCGCAGCTTGCCGTTGATCTCGTCACGCGAGGTAAGAGCCTGCTCGAGGTTCAACCCACCGACAACGTTACGAAGCGTGGTGGTGGCGAGTTGCTCGACAGCGCCCAGATAGTTGGCGATCTCGTAGGTGGCCGCGCGGGCATCCGTTACTTGAAAGAACACCACAGTATCGATGGAGACAACGAGGTTATCTTCCGTAATCACGGGCTGGGGTGGGAAGGAGACGACCTGCTCACGCATGTCAATCAGGGGCCGGAGGCGGTCGATGAACGGCACCAGAATGCGCAATCCGGGCTGCAGCGTGGTCTGATAGGCACCGAGCCGCTCGACGATTCCGGCAGAAGCCTGCGGAATGATGCGGATCGATCGCGCGAGAATCACCAGCACGAAAATCACCACAACCACCACGACGATCGTCACGATGATTTGTCCAATGAGGTTGGCATTGATCATGAGGCTGTCCTTTCTTCTGGAACAACGAGTGCCGTTGCTCCTTCAATTTCAACGATGACGACGCGTTCGCCGACACCGAGTTCTTGGGGTGGCACGGCAGGCGACAGCTTGGCCGTCCACGTATCACCGTTGCTAAATTTTGCCTGGCCGCCATCAGCCGAGAGCGCAGCCGTTACGTGGCCACCGAGGCCGATGAGTCCCTCGACATTGCTGGGTGTCAGATCAGCTTTGCCGCGCAGTTTTCGCAGCAGAGGCGGTCGAAGAGTAAAGATGAGGAGGGCGCTGACGGCGGCTGCGAGGAGAATTTGCACAAACAACGGAGTCGTTGCCAGTGAGGCAAGCAGTCCGGCCACGCTACCGATGCCAATCATCAAGAAAGTGAAGTCAAGGGTGAACATCTCAATGGTCAGAAACAGCAAGACCAAGGCCAACCAGAGAATCCAGCCGTAGGACACGAAAAAGTCAATCACGGGTTTCTTTCCCCTTTCACACAACTGTCGATGGCATCACGCTAACAGTGCGGCCTGTGCAAGTGCCCAGATTTTGTTCAATTTTGTGCGTTGGCCACCAACTTTTGAGCACCACGCGAGTGTTTCTGTTCGCCGCCCTAAGGAGAACTAAACTCATGCGGTGACCTCCCCCAAACGCCCCAGTAACCGCGCCTGGTATTGGGCTATCTTCACGTCTTTTGGCATCCAAGGCATCTTTTTCGCCACCTGGGTGAGTCGCACCCCCGAGGTTCAGCAGCTTCTTTCCCTCAACACAGGCGAGATGGCCTTGTTTGCCCTCGTCTTGGCGATCGGCTCATTGGCCGGTCTGCTTCTGGGCAACACCGCCGTCCCCCTCTTTGGCGCTCGAAAATCGATTGTTTTGAGCTTCATTCTGGCAGCGGTGATTCTCCCACTTCTGGGATTTTCTGCGGTTCAGCACAATCTTTTGCTGGCCATCGTCTGTGGCTTTCTCTACGGCGTTTTCATGGGTGCCGGCGGAATTGCCTCCAACATCGAGGGTGCCACGATCGACAGGAGATCGACGAGGAGCTTGCTGCCTTCCCTCCATGGATCGTTTAGTTTTGGAACCCTGATTGGGGCTGGCCTCGGCACCATTTCCATTATTTTGGGCATCGGTGTCGGCGTGCAGTTCTCCGCCATGGCCGTTATTTCCATTGCCGCCGCCATCGTCACGGCGATTTTCATTCCCCGCGATTCGGGGCTACGCCAACATTCCGACATGTCGACCACAGAAATTCGCACGATTCCCTCCAAGAAAGAGCGCAGCGGTGTGTGGCGAGAACCGCGCACCGTTCGCGTCGCCGTCATTGGCCTGAGCTTCACGCTAGCCGAGGGAACAGCGGCAACCTGGCTCCCCATCTCACTCGTAAATGCCGGCCTCACCCAGGCAGCCGCGGCGGCATGTTTCACCGTCTTTGTGGCCTTCATGGCGGTCGGTCGCCTCGGCGGCGGAATTGTCGTCGACCGCTATGGCCGCTCACGAGTGCTCTTTGTGATTGCGCTGATGGCCGCATCCGGAATTGTGATCGTCATGCTCACCGACGTCATCCACCTTCCCTATCTCGGCGCCGCACTGTGGGGCCTCGGTTGTTCGCTGGGCTTCCCGCTGTGCATTGCCTCCATCACGGATGATCCCCGCCTCGCTCCCCCACGCGTCAGCATGGTCTACGTCAGTGGCAACTTTGGGAGCCTCGCGATCCCTCCCATTCTCGGTGGAATCGGTCAGTATCTCGGCCTGTTCGCCGCCTTTGCGATTCCGGTGGCACTGATTGCCGCGGGCCTTTCCGTCAACAAGGCGACCCGTCCGGCGTCGCTCATTCATGCCGAGGATGAGGACGAACTCGTCCCTCGCTAGAGCGCCGTAGCGGCGATCCACGCGTCGAGTTTTGCCGAAGCTGCGCCGGAATCGATCGCGGCGGCGGCTATGACAAGTTGTTCCCGAAAACGCTCATTGATGGGGCGCAGAATCTGCGTTGAATCTTGAGCGAGAGCAAAAGCAACCAGGCCAGCGGCTGCATTGAGCAAGACGATGTCGCGGATGGGGCCCTTTTCCCCTGTCACCACCGCGCGAACAACCGCGGCATTGTGTTCAGGGTCTCCCCCGACCAAGTTGATGATCTCGGAGCGAGCAATTCCGAAATCAAGCGGATCGAGATCGTGTTCGATGACCTGGCCCCGCGAAACTTCCCAAATGTGGCTGTGTCCCGTTGTCGTGAGCTCGTCGAGCCCATCGTCCCCTCTAAAGACAAGGGCGGTCGCATCGCGCGTCTGAAAGACGCCCACCATGAGGGCAACGCGGTCCAACTGAGCGACGCCAACGGCCGACGCTTCGGGGCGTGCGGGATTGCATAACGGACCCAAAATGTTGAATATCGTCGGGATGCCAAGCTCCCGCCGAACCTCTGCCGCGTGGCGGAAACCGGGGTGGAATTGCGCAGCAAAAGCGAAGGTGATTCCGACCTCTTCGAGCACCTCGGCAACACGCTTGCTGGAGAGCGAAAGGTCAATGCCGAGAGCCGCTAAAACATCAGATGAACCGGATGCACTACTCGCTGCCCGGTTGCCGTGCTTGATGACCGGAACCCCCGCTGCGGCACACACAATCGAGGCCATGCTCGAAATATTGACCGTGTTGTGCCGGTCTCCCCCGGTCCCCACAATGTCTAAAGCCAGTGCATTTACGGGCAGTTCAACAGCATTTGCGAGAACCGCATCCCGAAACCCGACGAGCTCATCAACGCTCTCCCCCTTGGACTTGAGCGCCACGAGAAAGGCTGCGAGTTGAGCATTTGTGGCTTGGCCGGTGATGACCTGGTTCATCGCCCAGGTGGCCTCCGTAATGGTGAGGTTTTCGCCCGCGAGCAACTGGGTGAGAAGCGTCGGCCATGTCAGCGTCAAGGTCATGACTCCAAGGTTACTTGCGACCCGCGTGGCGAGCATGCACGTCTGAACGAACAGGCCATTTATCCGCCATAATGGTCGAGTGACCACCGCCTCTCTTACACCCACATCCATGGCCCC
>CANEXL010000107.1 GCA_947443745.1 Microbacteriaceae bacterium
CACTTCGCCGTCACGGAGGACCAAAATACGGTCACTCACCGAGAGCAGCTCAGGTAGTTCAGATGAAATGAGGATGACGGCCTTGCCCGCATCGGCAATTTCGCGAACCATCGCAAGAATTTCTTGCTTCGTTCCGATATCGACGCCAGCGGTGGGTTCGTCCATCATGAGGATGCTGGGATCGGTTCCCAGCCACTTTCCAATGACGACCTTCTGCTGATTGCCGCCGGAGAGCTGTGAGACGGGCATGCGCTGATCCGCGACTTTGATTGAAAAAGTCGAGATCATCTCCCGTGCCCGGTCAGCGATTTTCTTAGCGCTCAACAAGAGACTCCCCTTGAGCCCGTCGAGAAGAGGGAGGGTGAGGTTCTCTTGCACGGAATGGTCGAGAACCAGGCCCTGAGCTCGACGATCCTCGGGAATGAGAGCGAGCCCGAGGGCGATTGCCTGCCCAGGGTTGCGAATCGACACAGTCTTACCGTCAACCTCGATACTGCCGTCATCGGCGCGGTCAATTCCGAACAGGGTGTTGACCAGTTCGGTGCGACCACTCCCCATGAGACCGGCCAAACCAAGGATTTCTCCGCGGTGCAACTCGAAGGAAATATCAATCAGGCGCTTCCCCGAGCCCAAACCCCGCACCCTCAGGACGGCGTCTTTGCTGATGCGCGCGCTTCTGTCCTCATGGGTCAAGTTGCCCGACATCTCGCGACCAACAATGGCCGCCACAATCTGCGCCGGCGTGACATCGGCCAGTTTTGCCGTCAGAGCATTTTGCCCGTCCCGCAAAACGGTGATGCGATCGGCAACACGGTAGACCTCATCCATGCGGTGGGAAATATAGATGATGGAAATCCCGCGCGCCTTGAGCCGTTCGATCAGTTCGAACAACGCGTCCGTTTCATGCTTCGCCAGTGACGCGGTCGGCTCATCCATTATGAGAACGCGAGCGTCTTGAGCCAGAGCTTTCGCAATTTCGGTGAGCTGCCACAGTGCCGTCGGCAGATGTTCGAGAAGCGCTGTGACATCAACCACAACACCCATGTCCTCAAAGATTGCCTGAGCCTTTTCGCGGGCGAGCGCGTCGTTGATGAAGCCGAATTTGCCCAGCGGCTCCGCCGTCAAAAAGATATTTTGCCACACCGTGAGGGTGGGAATCAGGCTGAACTCTTGGAAAACCATTCCGATCCCTGCAGCCCTCGCCGCGAACGTGTCCGTCAACGCAACAACGTCTCCGAGAACTTTGACCTCACCGCTGTCGCGCTGGTAAACGCCCTGAAGAATCTTCATCAAAGTCGACTTACCGGCTCCATTTTCGCCGGCCAGTGCATGAACTTCGCCGACCTGAAGTTCAAAACCGACCTCACGCAGAACCGGCACTCCACTGAAGGCTTTAGTGATATCGGTCATCTCGACCGCGAGGACTGCAGACGTGGACATGAGTCCTACGCGACCTTTCCGGTTTCGCGATTCAGCTGAGGAACCTTGACCCACTGGCCAGACGCCGCCGATTCGAGAATGGCGTGATCCACCAGGGCAACCTGGTAGCCATCGCCGAAGTCGGGGCGAACAGGCTCCCCACCGGCAATGGCCGTAAAGAGGTCGTGTGCTTCGATAATCTTCGTCTCGCCATAACCGATACCGAGCGCAGGAATAGGCCACAGGTTCGCGCCGTTGGGGTGATTCGGTCCCGTGTAGATCGTGCGGAATCCACGACGGTCACTGATATCACTCTTGAAACACACCTGGAGTTCGTCGCGGTTTTCATAGTTGAAGACAATGGAACCCTCAGAGCCATGAATTTCGAGAGTAATGAAGTTGTTGCGGCCCCACGCATTTCGAGTTGCTTCAACCGAGCCAATGGCGCCGCTGGCAAACTTCACGAGTGACATCACCTCGTCTTCAACGTCGACGGGACCCATCGGTCCTCCGTCGGCCTTGGAGTTCCCGAGAGAGTCTGCCCCGGCTTGCTGAAGGGGTCGCTCCGTGATGATGTTGGCCGTCAGGCTGCTGACCTCTGTAATTTCACCGGCAAGGTACCGAGCCAGATCAAGAACGTGGGTCAGGATGTCGCCGACCGCACCAGATCCGGCAATCGACTTTTTGAAACGCCAGGAAAGAGGTGAGCTGGGGTCAGCCGACCAGTCCTGCAGATAGGTTGCCCGAACGTTGAGGATGCGCCCAATGGCACCTTCGTCGATGTAGCGCTTGGCCAGCGAGACCGCCGGCGTGCGACGATAGTTGAAGGCGACCATGTGGACACGGTCGGTTCCGCGCGATGCCTCATACATCTTGGCGGCTTCTTCGACGGTGCGTGCGAGGGGCTTCTCGCAGATGACATGCTTGCCTGCTTCGAGAGCGGCGATGGCGATCTCGGCGTGAAGATTGTTGGGGGTGGCGATGTCCACGAGATCAATCTCTGGATCGTCAATGATGGAGCGCCAGTCGCTCGTTGACTTTTCGAAGCCGAAACGCATTGCAGCGTCGGAGGCTAATGCATCCGTTGCTTCAGCAATGCTGTGTTTGACCGGCATGATGTCGGTGGGCCAGAAGAACATGGGTACCGCCGAGTAGGCCAGCGAGTGGGCTTTGCCCATAAAACCGCCGCCGATGAGGCCAACGTTGATTTTCTTCATTGTGTGATCCTTGTCCTATAACGCGACGGGTCTGGGTAGGCTTTTGCCCTACCCCTTTTTGATGGATGGGTGGCCCAGTGGAGCTGACAGCAGGCGCGCAATGCCTGCCGTCAGCTCCACTTGGGGTTTTTCTACTTCTTGAAAACGCTCGTGATGGACTCGGGAGCGTCTACGTGGTAGACCTGCTTCCACGCATCTAGAACGTTGTCGTGCGTCACAGGGAGCGCACCGAGTGCTACGAAGATAGGAATATCTGTCTTCCCGATTAGGGATGCTGCACCGAGGCGAGCCTCTGCGACACCCTGGTCGAAGGGGCTCTGAGCGCCCAGACCAACGATGAGTTCGTTCTTGGCAAGGCCAATAGCAACGTTGAGTCCGAGGTCTTCGGTGGCAATCTTAAGGTCGGTGCGACCGGCTTCACGCGCCGCGGCCATGATGCCCTCGGCAGGTGTTGCCCAGACTCCCCAGATCCCGGTGATGTCCGGGTGCTTTGTGAGAATCGCAGTGGTTGCCACTTGAGCGTCACCGGCAAAGTCAGGACCGCCGATTCCCTTTTCTTCAACAATTTCAATACCGGGGTAAAGGGCGATGGCTTCCTTGAATCCTTCGTAACGCTGTTTGGTGACGAAGAAGTCAGCGTCATGGAAGATCACGCCAATCTTGCCCTTGCCGCCCATAGACTTGGCCAGCAAATGAGCCGAAACAATGCCGTTGCCTTTGTTGTCAGAGGAGACGACGGAAACATAATCTTTCCCTCCGACGAATCCAGCCGGGACGTTATCCATGAAGACAAGCTTCACGCCAGCATCGCGGGCCTTAGCGTAGGCGTCTGCCGTTGCCACAGGATCGGTTGGAATGGACACGATGAGGTCTGGCTTGAGCGCCAAGACCGTCTCGATGTCAGAGACTTGCTGTTCCGGCTTAAAGTTTGCGTCGGTTACGGCGACAACTTCAATTCCGAGACGCGTGAATTCAGATTTCAAACCATCGACCTGAGCGGTTGACCAGTCATTACCGCCAACGTGCATGACGATGGCCGCCTTGAAAGTGCCGGCCTTGATTTTGGCAACCTCAGCATCGGTGAGTGTCGTGGAATCGAAACCAGAAGGCTTTTCACCATTCGGGCCGACGCTCACGACTTGACCGGCCAACTTGGCCAACGCAGCGTCAGCTTGTGCCGATACGTCAGTGTTTTCAGCGCTGGCTGCTCCCGTGCTCGATGTTGAACAAGCACCGAGGCCGAGGACAAGAACTGTCCCAATGGCCAGTGCTGCAAGTGATTTCTTCATTAACATAACTCCCTTGTGATGTGATGGATGGATTACCGTAGACGCCAATCTCGCTAGTGGGCGAGGAGACCGTCGAGATACCTTTTACTAATTTCGGCAGCTTCCCGGGGGTCGCCGTCGTATGAATCCAGCTCGACCATCAGCCAGCTGTCGTAGCCTGACGATCGAACTGCTGCAATTACGCCGGGGAAATCAATATCTCCCTGCCCCAGAGGAAGGAACTCTCCGGTGGCATATTTGTAGTCTTTGAGATGTACGTGAGCCAAGCGCTCAGCGTACTTTTCGATGAGTTCTACCGGATTCCCGCCGCCTGCCGTGAGGTGAGCAGTATCGGGGCAGAACTTGATCTTGGAGACCGCCATGAGGCGTTCGAGCGCGTCAGGGCCTTCGACAATAGTGCCGAGGTGAGGATGGTAGGTGCACTCGAGCCCGAAGGATGCGGCAATATCGACGACGTGGTCGAGGGCCCTGCCCAGCTTGGCCATGTCGTCGGTCTGCTCTCCCCGAGCGCGCTTTGCGCCGCCGCCGACGACGAGTCGAGACGCACCAAACTCAGAAGCGAGTTTGCACGCCTGAGAAATCTTGTGAAGTTCATCTTCAAGAATGTCGTCATAAATGAAATTGGCACCGGTGTAGACAGCAACGAGTTGTAGCTGTGCCTTCTTGAGGGCATTCAGTAATACGTCGGGTCGATCGGCAAACGCGGCAAGGTTACCGTCGAACATTTCGATGCCCTCGTAACCCACGGACGAGATGTCAGAGATTGCTGCGAGCGCGTCACCGTTCGCGAGATAGAAGAGGTCTTTTACCGCCGTGACTCCCGCGGGGTGCCCCACAACGCCGCCCCAGGTAATGGTTGAATATCCGATCTTCATCGATCTGCCTTTCATCTGTGTTATTCCACTGCCGTGTGGCACGTCTTTCAAAACCGTTTCACTTCAAGAACATAATGACAGGAAACAAGACTCTTTTGTCGAAAATAAACATTACGTTATAAATCTGTTACAAACTTCTGGCGAATTTGAGCAAATTCATGAGGGGGTCGCTCCTCGTCGCCGCTAAAATCAGGGAATGGCAGAGATTCAGCGGAAATTCAACGGGTTCAGTTCGGCAGCCCTTTTTCAGCTCCTGAGGGACGGGCAGCCCCGAACCAAGGCCGAACTCGTTGAAATGACGGGCCTCTCTCGTTCCACAATCCAACTGCGCATCGAATCGTTACTCGAACTCGGCCTCATCGCGCCCATTAGTGATGCCGTCTCCACGGGTGGCCGACCCTCCGCCCAAGTTGCCCTGAACCCCACAGCCCGTGTCGTTGCCGCCGTGGACTTCGGAGCGACTCAGGCGTCCTTGGCATTGACGGACCTCACCGGGGTGATACTGGCACGAACCTCATCCAAGATGATCATCGCCGACGGCCCTGAGACGTGCCTCGGCTGGATGGTCCGAACTATTCGCTCGGAACTTGCCGCACTTCGTCTCAAGGAAGTCGATCTGATTGCCATTGGTATCGGTCTCCCCGGCCCCGTCGAACACTCCACTGGCCGGCCGTCAAATCCCCCGATCATGCCGGGCTGGGATGATTTCGATGTTCCCGGCTTCGTCAACCACCACGTCAAGGCGACCGTGTTGGTCGACAACGACGTCAATATTATGGCGCTGGGGGAGCAAAAATTCGCCTGGCCCGATGTCGACAACATGATCTTTCTGAAGGCATCGACGGGAATTGGCTCCGGAATTATCAGTAGCGGCGTTCTGCAGCGCGGAGCTGAGGGTATCGCTGGTGACATCGGTCACGTTCAAATTGCTCGTGGCCACAATGTTCCCTGTCGTTGCGGAAATAGCGGATGCTTGGAGGCCATGGCCGCCGGCCCAGCCCTCGCTCACCAACTTTCCCTTGCTGGCGTCGAATTTGACGGAAAACAGATTGCTGTATTGGGCGATGTCGTGGCGGCAACCAAGGCCGGCGAACTCGCTGCAATCCAAGCCGTTCGACAAGCAGGTCGCGATATTGGTGAAGTCCTCACGACGTGTGTCAGCGTGTTGAACCCATCGGTCATTGCGATTGGGGGCTCCCTCGCTTTGGCGGGAGAGCATCTGCTGGCCGGTGTTCGAGAAGTTGTCTACTCCCGCTCGATGCCCCTCGCGACAGAGCACCTCACTATTTCGCAATCGCGGGCCGGTCTCGACGCGGGCATCATTGGTGCCAGCGTGATGGCAATCGACTACGCCTTGTCCGTTGAGAGCATTGACTCAATGGCCGCTGCTCTAGACGCCCGGGCGCCGTCGGTTGGTAAAACTGCTGGCCGATAAATCGTCACTATTCCGCGACGGGGCGCATCCACGTAACGGTGAATTTCTCCTTCAACAAAACGTCGCCTTGGCCCAAGAAGTCGGTCACGTGTGCCTCGAGATTGTGCGCGTCAAAAGCCGCCTGGTCGACCCACTCCTCATGGAGCAAAAACCGGCCAGCGTCGCTCGAGTCGACA
>CANEXL010000108.1 GCA_947443745.1 Microbacteriaceae bacterium
ATTGAATTCCCTTTACTGGTATCGATTACAGTAATCGATAACAGTTATCCAAACACGCGCACCCCTGTTCTGTCAACGCCGGGTGTCCTTTCTCTTTTCATTGCATATATGCAAGGGACGTCGTAGTCTTAGGATTATGGCCATCAACTCAGCGGCATCCTTGGTGACGCGCATGCGCGTCAAGCGAGAACTCAGCATGACGTCGTTTGCCGAGCTGGTGGGCGTGCCCGCATCCACCATCACCCGCATTGAAGCGGGTGTCGTCGACCCGACATACTCGATGCTGCAAAAGATAGCCGGCGGTGCCGGGTTCACGCTGCACGGTAATTTGGCGGACACCGGTAGCGACGCTCCCTATGCAGCAGCCCTTGACCGCATCGCCAATGCGACTCCCTCGGAGACGGGGCGACTGGTGAAGAAACTCGCTCAGACAGCGACCCTCTCGCCCGTGACCAAGCGACCGGGGGCTCGAATTTTGGCTCTGGAAACAACGCTGGGAGAATTCATCCGGAATCTGTCGAACCGCGGCGCGAATCCTGTTATTTCTTCGCTCGAGGCCGTCGCCCGAGACCCGAACGCACAGCGCTCATTTGTGCCGGTTGTGTACGTGGATCGACCCGAGGACCTCGGAGACCTGCCGGGGATGTCCCCCGCGGCCAAGGCCAGTGTTGTTCTTCTACCGATCACGGAAAACGTTCGCCGATTCACGACCCTCGTCGACGGTTTCACCATGGTGGCTCCCGAATGGGGCATGCTCGACGCCCTCGCATCTCCCGGCCGTCAAGCGGATGTGGCACGAGAGTTGCTTCCTGCCTTTGCGGCCCGCATTTCAGATGCCGTCACCGCGGCAAACCGCGACCACCTAGGAAAGCTTGGGACCGACCCCGAGATTTCCTAGATGGTCACAGGTTGTAACCGCCTTGCTTTCGCGGCAAAACTACCCTCGCCCGTGAGAGCTTCGTGACTTGCGGGCGAAGGCGTCGAGGCTCACGGCGATGAGGACAACGGCCCCCGTCACCATGTACCTAATAGAGGAGTCGAGATTCATCAGGGTCAAGCCGCTGGAGATGGCTTGAATGACGATGATGCCGAGCACGGCAGCAAAGGCACTTCCGCGCCCACCAAACAATGACGTTCCGCCAATGACAGCTGCCGCAATGGCGTTCAAGTTCACGTCACCACCGCCCGAACTTTGCGCTGAGGCGGCGAGACGACCCGCGGCAAGAAGTCCACCGACGGCGGCCAGCGTTGAGGTGATGATGAACGTACTCGTGTAGACACGGCGAACGTTGATACCGGCGCGACGAGCTGCCTCTCGGTTACCGCCAACGGCGAAGACGGATCGCCCCCATTGGGTGCGGGTGAGCGCGTAGTTTCCGATGACGGCCAGCAGAACAAAGAGCACGAACATCCAGCCGATGCCACGCGCGAGGCCGAGGTACCAGACGGCAAAACCAAGCAGAATACCGAGACCCAGAGCCTTCGCCACGATGGCGGTGAGGGATTCAACTGACAGCCCGGCAATCTTGCGCGAGCGGGATCGGGACAAACCGAGCACGATCTGGAGCACGACCACGAAGCTCACGAGAGCGTAGGCGACCGGGGTCGGGACGAAGGCCAGTTGTCCGAACCACACCAGGGGCGAGTCAAAAGGAATGTTGATTGTGCCCTTGGGGCCCAAGACGAAGAGCTGCAAACCAAGGAAGCCCAGAAGACCGGCCAGCGTGATGACAAAGGATGGCACACCAACCCGGTTGTAAATTTGCCCGAAGACCCAGCCGATAATCGAACCGGAG
This sequence comes from Microbacteriaceae bacterium, assembly GCA_947443745.1. Lineage (GTDB taxonomy): Bacteria > Actinomycetota > Actinomycetes > Actinomycetales > Microbacteriaceae > Alpinimonas. The sequence goes on from CANEXL010000108.1 coordinate 1,797, forward strand.
GCAATTGCCGTCACAATCGCCAACGCGAGTGGCCAGCCGTTGTCCACGAAGTTGATGCCAAAAATTGCGGCCGACAGACCGCTGACGGAACCGACGGAGAGGTCAATTTCACCGACCAGCAGAACCATGACGATACCCAGCGCAAGGATGCCCACGGGCGTCGCTTCCATGAGCATGTTCGACAGGTTGGCGCTGGACAGGAAGAAGGGATTCAGTGATTGAAAGATGATGGAGATGACAACAAGTCCGATGAAGACCGGAAGAAGACCCAAGTCGCCGCCGCGGATGCGATCAACTGAAGCTTTCAGCATTCCCGAAAAACCCTTGTCAATGCGCAGGCGCTCGTCTTGGTGGTCGGTGGGGGTCAGAGTGCTCATTTGCTTCTCGTTTCAACTTTGATGGGGCGCGTCGCTTCGCGCTGACTGACGACATTGTCGGTGGCTCCCGTGATGGCAGCGATGATGCTTTCCTTTGAGGCGTCGGCCACGTTGAAGACGCCGTTGTTCTTGCCGAGACGCAAGACTGCAACGCGGTCGGCGACGGCCAACACGTCATCCATATTGTGCGTGATCAAAATGACGGCCAGGCCGTTTTCGCGCAGTCGTTCGATGAGGTTCAGAACTTCGGCCGTCTGGGCAACTCCGAGAGCCGCCGTGGGCTCATCCAGTAAAATGAGCTTGGGGGAACCGAGCAAGGAGCGCGCAATCGCGACGGTCTGTCGTTGCCCACCCGAGAGGGAGGCGACAAGGGTTCGAACCGAGGGAATCTTCGCGCTCAACTGGCGCAGGAGCTCCCACGCTTTAACTTCCATGGCCACTTCATCCAGACGGATGGGGCGAAGTTCCTGACCGAGGAACAGGTTGCCGACAACATCGAGGTTGTCACACAAGGCAAGGTCTTGGAAGACGGTGGCAATGCCAAGGTCAATGGATTCTGTAGGCGAACGCACGATGACTTCTTGCGAATCAAAAATCATCGTTCCGCTGTCGTGGGGATGCACGCCGGCCAAGATTTTGACGAGGGTAGATTTTCCCGCACCGTTATCTCCGACCAAGGCCACAACCTCACCGGGAAAAACCTGGAGATCAACGTCCGTGAGGGCCGACACGGCACCGAAGTGTTTGGAGATTCCCCGCAGAGTGAGGACGGGGGCAGCGGATGCCCCTTCGCCAGTCAGTGTCGCCATTGATCTACCTTTTCTCTCTCAAAATTGTTAAGAACTGGGCCGGCCCCCATCGGTGCAAAGGCCGGCCCAGCGCGTGGTGCTTATCTTAAGGTGTTACTTGATTCCCAGGGCAGTACACGCAGCTGCGTAGGCCGAGGTGCAGACCTCAGCGGCGGTGTAGATGCCACCGTCGAAGATGATCTCCTTGATGTTTTCTGACGTGACCACGGTGGGCGTGAACAATTCAGAAGGGGTGTCGTAGAGCGTGACAACAGCAGCGGGCTTTTCGCCCTTCAAGAAGGCAACAGCGGTCTTCGCGGCGGCGTTTGCCACGATGCTGATGGGCTTCGAGATGGTGTTGTACTGCTCGCCGGCGATGATGCGCTGGATGGCAGCGATTTCGGCGTCGTTACCCGTGACGAGAGGAAGAGGAGTAACTCCTGCTGCCTTGAGGGCGGCGATGGAGCCACCGCCGGTACCGTCGTTAGCAGCGATGACGCCAATGATGCTGGCACCGAACTGCGTGATCTGACCGGCTACCCATTCCTGAGCCTTTGCGGGGTCCCACTCGGGAGTGTCGTAGGAGGCGAGGATTTTGAAGCCGCTGTCGACAGAGCCAGCTTCCATGCCCTTCTTGATGAGGCCTGCTGCGTTGTCAGTGGGTGATCCACCAACGATGAGGAGTCCGCCCGTGGCGCCGTCGGCCTTCAGCTTTGCAACCAGCGACTCAGCGATGGCCTTTCCGATTCCCTCGTTGTCAAAGGAGATGTAGTAGTCGGCCGCTGCGTCAACGATCGGACGGTCGTAGGTGATAACCGCGACACCCTGCGACTGAGCGCTCTGAACGATGGCGGCTGCAGCCTTGGTGTCGACAGCGTCGAGAACCAAAACCTTGGCGCCTTGCGTAATCGCTGCGTCTGCCTGAGCCTGCTGCTTGGCGGGATCGGAGTCTGCGTTGTTGTAGATGACCTCACAGGTGGGGCACAACTCGGCAACGGCGGCGGTGAACAATGGTGCGTCCTGCTGCTCGTAACGGGTTGATGCAAGGTCAGGCATGAGGAAGGCGATCTTTCCGCCGTCTGCTGCTGCGCCGTCAGTGGATGTTGCGGTGGCGGAACAGCCAGCAAGGCTTGCTCCGACAAGAGCAAAGGCACCCAATGCCGTTGCGATGCGAAGTGTTGCTTTCTTCAATGTGTTCTCCTCGTTGAGTTTTCTAGGTCCGAGAGATGAGCCCGGGGGGTGTGGGGAACCGAATAATCTGAATTCACTTGATTTCAGTTTCGATGTTTGAACAATAACATCAAAATAGTGATTCATAACAACCAAAATGAGATAAATAAAGTCAAAATGTTATAAATCAAATTTTTCTCTTTAGAGACTAAGCGCCATGATGGAACAAAGAATGAACAGCCGAAAGGAACACGGGCGTGAATAACGTGGTGAGCACCGCAAACAACCGCACTCTTCGTCAGCGCGAGATTCTTGACTACGTGCAGTTGATGACGTCCGTCGGCGCCGCTGAATTGGCGGAGAAGTTCAATCGAAGCCTCATGACGATCCATCGCGACCTCGATGACCTCGCGGCACGGGGACTCCTCCGCAAGTTTCACGGCGGCGTCTCGGCCCTTCCCACGAGCGTCTTCGAGTCAAGTTCTGATTTTAGGATGCAGCGCAATCTCGGTGCCAAGGAATCCCTCGCCCGCGAAGCGATCAAGCTCGTGGAACCGGGCATGTCCGTCATGATTGACGACTCAACCACCGTGCTCACCCTGGCTCGTCTCCTTCTAGACATTGGCCACCTAACGGTTATCACCAACTATCGTCAAGCCATTGATCTCTTTGTCGACAGTCCGGACATCAACCTGATCGTGATCGGCGGCTCCTACTCGAAGACTCATGACTCGTTCATTGCGGCCCCCAGTCAATCTGGCCTCGATACCTACGCCGTGGATGTCGTGTTCCAGTCGACCTCCACGATGGATGCCCTCATGACCTATCACCAAGAACAAGACATTGTTCTCATGAAACGAACCATGCTGCAGGCCGGGACTCGTCGTGTTCTGATGATGGATTCCTCCAAAGTGGGGCACACGTCCCTCCATCGCTTCGTGCCCGTGAGCGATTTCACGGATGTCATTTTGACCAGCGATGTCAGCCCAGAGCTGGTCGACGCCATTGGCGAATCGGCCATTGTGCACCTCGCATCGCGGTCCGGGAAGACCCCCGCATCCGTCACATCGTGATAATTTCACCAATTAGTTTGTGATTATTACCATTTTGGATGTTAGTCTCGGGTCATGATCCAGATTCTCGTCGCCGGTGACCACTTTGTGTTACCTCAGCTCTTTATTGATGCCATCTCGGCGCGCTCCGCCGCGCACGATCTCACTTTCACTGAGCTGATGCTGCCGTGGCCCAACGTTCCCTTTGGAGCAATTGGCAACGTCATTGAAGCCAGCGGGTCAATCGACGAAACGATCGCGGCTCTCGCCGGTGCGACAATCGCCGTCACCCAGATGGCCCCGTTCACCCCCGAGGTCTTCGCCGGTGCTCCCGACCTCAAGATGATCGGCGTCTGCCGGGGCGGGCCTGTCAACGTTGACCTCGCGGCTGCCACGGACGCCGGCGTCATTGTCTCGTTCGCCCCCGGTCGGAACGCTCAGGCCGCTGCTGAGTTTGCCGTGGGTCTCATGCTCGCTGCTATGCGGCGCATCACCAACGGTGACTCAGAGCTCCACCGTGGCAACTGGCGCGGTGACTTCTACACGTATGGAAACGCTGGAATCGAGCTTTCTGGTTCCACGGTTGGCCTCATCGGCTATGGCGCCATCGGTCACATTGTGGCGCGGGTACTCCTCGCCTTCGGGGCGACCGTGCTGGTTTACGACCCGTTCGCCGACGCGGAGAAGATGGCAGCCGACGGTGTCACCGTGACCAGCCTCGAAGATCTTTTGCGGGCGTCCAGCGTTGTGAGTTTGCATGCTCGACTCACCCCTGAGAGCCACCACATGCTCAATGCAGAAAACTTGAAGCTCCTCCCCCACGGCGCCGTCCTGGTCAACAGTGCCCGCGGCGGTCTACTCGACTACGCCCCCTTGCCGGAGATGTTGCGAACCGGGGCGCTTGGCGCACTAGCGCTCGATGTGTACGACATTGAGCCACCGCCCGCCAATTGGCCCCTTCTCAACATGCCCAACGTCGTGCTGTCACCGCACCTCGCCGGGGCAACCCAGCAGACAGCGAGTCGGGCCGCCTCCATCATCGCCGGCGAAGTGGACCGTTATCTCAACGGTCTCACTCCGGAGTATGTTGCTAACCCAGAGGTTCTTTCCCGCTTCTCGCTCGCCTGATCAACAGAAAGAAACGACCATGGCCACCCTTTGCATCGACGCGGGGACGACCCTTATCAAGGC
>CANEXL010000109.1 GCA_947443745.1 Microbacteriaceae bacterium
AACCATTTCGCGGCGTTCTGTTTCGGGGAGTTCCTTCGTCCCCCACGCCAACATCTCGTCACGCAACACCTGTCTCTCAGCGACTTCCTCCATATACGTCGAAACGACAGGGTCTGACTCGAGTTGGCCAAAGATGAACTCCGCTAGGGCCATCGATATTTCGGCAAGGTACATCCCTTGCGCACCGGTCCCGTTCTTCGTCAAAGGGGAATAACGAGAAGGCATCATCGGCTGAAGGAGATCCCAATCGTCAAGGGGGCGATAGTCACGCGTGGAAACATCAAAGTCAACATCAACGCGCCACCCATCCTGATTCCAGGCATTCGTCGGGTCAAAGTCCACTGGTTTTATTGACGAGTACGCCGGGGTGAGCGCTTGTCCGACAGCCCTGATGACGCCGTGACTGTAGCTAAAAATCCGATCACCTGGTCTCACTTCAGTCATGATCTGATATGCATGCAGAGCCCGGCCGTTCGCTTGAACTTTGGGTGACCACATGTAGCCGCCCCGAACGGCAGTTTCAAATGTGTTTGCCTGACTTACCCACCAAAAGCGCACGAAAATCCCCCAAAAAGACAAGCAGAACGTCGATCTGAATCCAGGCTAGCGGCGTTTGTGCTCACACGGGCGAGGAATACCTATTGGGCACCGTGGATGCGGCGACCGAGTTCTTGGGCCGTCTGGGCGAGAGGTGGCAGAACGGTCGCGATGGTGTCGGCGACAGCATCCGCCGGGAAAGTTACGGCGATGCCGGCCGCCGGCCAGCCCGCGTGATCGCGCACAACAACACCAATGGACACGAGGCCCGTCGTTATCTCACCGTTTTCCATGGCGTAGCCGTCACGTTGGGCTTCAGCCAGAAGCGCCTTGAGTTCGCGATAGGACTGGGGGCCTCGACCATCGCGCCGGGTGAGGGAGGTCTTGTCGGGATAGAGCGCACGGAGCTGTGCCGGAGGAAGAGCTGAGAGCAAGGCGCGACCGCTGGCCGTGAGGTGGGCGGGTAGACGAACGCCCACGTCGGTGACGAGACTAGGTCGGCGGGGGGCACGTTCTTCGACGAGGTAGAGAACATCCGTGCCATGAAGAACGGCGAGGTGAGCGCTTTCGCCAATGCGGTCAACGAGCCTGGCCAAAAGTGGTGCGCCGAGACGCGTGAGGGGCTGTTGGCGCGAGAATCCCGACGAGAGTTCGTACGCGGCCAACCCCAGGCCATACCGTCGCTCCTCCGGAATGTGCACGACGAAGCTTCGGTCCACCAGCACCGTTAGCAGGTGGTAAACGGTCGAGCGGGGAAGATCAAGTGCCGTCGCAATGGTGCTCGCTGGTACCGGCCCGCGCTGGCGCGAGAGGTGCTGCAGAATGCGCAGGGTGGCATCCGCTGCAGGAACTTTGGAAGATGTCTCGATTTTCTCATCAGCCACGGGGGCACAACCCTTTCAAGACGTCTGTAATACCGGACAGACTTGAGTGTAGACCCGTGATTTCCATTAGCGCCGGGGTGTGGAATCGTTGTATGAATAATCTTTCCCCAGTTGTTATCGGATTAGGCTCGGTCAGCATCGACAACGTCGTTGATGTTGCCCGTTATAACGCCACCGTCATGCTGGATTCAGTTGCCCTCGCTGCCGTTGCTTCGAGTCGTCAGATTATCGAAAACCTTGCCTCCGACCCCCACCCCCATTACGGCATTTCCACCGGGTTTGGCGCCTTAGCGACCACGTTCATCGAAAGTGATCGTCGCGCCCAACTCCAGGCCAGCCTCATCCGTTCGCACGCCGCGGGAAGCGGCCCCGAAGTGGAACGCGAGGTGGTGCGCGCGCTCATGTTGCTGCGCCTGTCTACGTTGATGACCGGCCGCACCGGGGTTCGGCCAATCGTGACCGAAACCTATGCCGCCATGCTAAACGCGGGTATTACGCCAGTCGTGCGCGAGTATGGTTCGCTCGGCTGTTCGGGCGACTTAGCCCCGCTGTCGCATTGCGCGCTGGCCGCCATCGGAGAGGGAGATGTTCGGGACGTAGACGGAATTCTGATGCCCTCCGCTCAGGCGCTCGCTGCGGCTGGCATTACCCCGCTGGTGCTTGCGGAAAAAGAGGGCCTCGCGCTGATTAATGGCACGGATGGCATGCTGGGCATGCTCGCCCTTGCTGTCACAGATCTGTCGATGTTGCTGACAACAGCCGATGTCGCGGCCGCGATGAGCGTTGAGGGGCTCATGGGTACCGACCAGGTGTTCGCCGCCGACCTGCAGGCGCTGCGCCCTCAGGTGGGCCAGGCCGTGTCCGCAGCCAATATTCGCGCGGTGCTGGCCAACTCCCCCATTGTCGGGTCGCATGCCGGGCCGGATGACGGTCGGGTTCAGGATGCCTACTCACTGCGCTGCGCGCCTCAAGTTCACGGTGGTGCCCGGGATACTGTCACCCACGCGATCATGATTGCCGAACGCGAGCTGGCTTCCGCCGTCGACAATCCCGTGCTCACCATCGATGGCCGCGTCGAGTCGAACGGAAATTTCCACGGGGCGCCCATTGCCTATGTGCTCGATTTCTTGGCGATCGTTGCCGCCGATGTTGCCTCAATGAGCGAGCGTCGCACCGATCGCTTTCTGGATCGCGCTCGCAACCAAGGTCTGCCGCCGTTCTTAGCGCACGAGGTCGGGGTCGACTCTGGCCTCATGATTGCGCAGTACACGTCAGCAGCGTTGGTTTCGGAGATGAAACGGCTTGCGGCCCCGGCATCTGTCGATTCGATTCCGTCATCTGCAATGCAGGAGGATCACGTCTCGATGGGCTGGCACGCTGGTCGCAAACTCCGCCGTTCCGTGGATGCCCTGAGCCGCGTTCTGGCCATCGAATTGATGACGGCTTCTCGCGGACTCGAGCTACGCGCGCCTCTTGCCCCAGGGGTTGTCTCGGCCGCTGTGATCAGCCACCTTCGCGCGGCCGGTGTTCACGGCCCCGGCCCCGACCGCTTCCTCTCCCCCGAGATTGAAGCTGCTGCTGCCACCGTTCTCGGCGGCGAAGTGGCAAAGGCCGCTCGCGCCGCTTCGCCCACCCCACTTTCGTGACTTCAAACCACCACAAACACTCGCTCATTCCCACACCGAAGGAATTGAAATGAACGCATCATCGACAACGTCAGCACCATCGACGACATCCGGTCCCCGGCCGGTTCGTGCCGCTCGCGGAACAACGCTCAGCGCCAAGAGCTGGCAGACCGAAGCGCCACTGCGCATGCTCATGAACAACCTCGACCCCGAGGTGGCCGAGCGCCCGGACGATCTCATTGTCTACGGCGGCACCGGCAAGGCCGCTCGCAACTGGGAGGCCTACGACGCTATCGTGCGCACTCTCGAGGGGCTCGAATCCGACGAAACCCTGCTCGTGCAGTCAGGGAAGCCCGTCGGGGTCTTTCGCACGCACGAGTGGGCTCCCCGGGTTCTCATCGCCAACTCCAACCTCGTGGGCGACTGGGCGAACTGGCCCGCCTTTCGCAAGCTCGAGGCCGAGGGCCTCACCATGTATGGCCAGATGACGGCCGGATCGTGGATCTACATTGGCACGCAAGGCATCCTGCAGGGTACCTACGAAACTTTTGGGGCGGTTGCCACGCGTCACTTTGACGGAACCCTCGCCGGCACCCTCACGCTGACCGGTGGCGCTGGTGGCATGGGCGGCGCGCAGCCTCTCGCGGTGACAATGAATGACGGTGTCGTCTTGATTGTGGATGTTGACCCCACCCGTCTCGCTCGTCGCGTGGAGCACGGTTATCTCGACGAATACACGCACGACATCGACGAAGCGGTCGCTCGAGTGCTGGCCGCCAAGGCTGCCCGCATTCCCCTCTCTGTGGGCCTCGTCGGGAACGCTGCCACCGTCTTCACGGAGCTCCTCGCTCGTGGTGTCGCCATCGATATCGTCACGGATCAAACTAGCGCCCACGATCCTCTCTCCTATCTCCCCGAAGGTGTCACGGTCGAGGAATGGCACACGCGAGCCCAAGAAGATTCCGAGTGGTTTACCGACAAGGCACGACTCTCCATGGCCAAGCAGGTCAAGGCCATGGTCGAATTTCAGGATGCCGGAGCCGTGGTCTTCGACTACGGAAACTCCATTCGCGCCGAAGCCATCCTCGGCGGTTATGACCGAGCCTTCGAATTTCCCGGTTTCGTGCCGGCCTACATTCGCCCTCTCTTTTGCGAAGGAAACGGCCCATTCCGCTGGGTTGCACTTTCGGGCGACCCCGAGGACATCGCCAAAACCGACAAGGCCATCCTGGAGCTCTTCCCTGAAAACGAGCACCTGAAGCGCTGGATCACCAAGGCCGGCGAAAAGGTTCACTTCGAAGGACTCCCCGCCCGCATCTGCTGGCTGGGTTACAAGGAACGCCACCTGGCTGGTCTGAAGTTCAACGAGATGGTCGCCTCGGGCGAACTCTCCGCACCAATTGTCATCGGGCGTGATCACCTCGACTCAGGTTCCGTGGCCTCTCCCTACCGTGAGACCGAAGCCATGGCCGACGGCTCGGACGCGATTGCAGACTGGCCTCTGCTGAACGCGTTGCTGAATACGGCATCCGGGGCAACGTGGGTGTCAATCCATCACGGAGGCGGTGTCGGTATCGGCCGCTCGATTCACTCGGGCCAGGTAACGGTTGCCGATGGCACCGCGTTGGCAGCCGAAAAACTCGAACGCGTTCTCACGAACGACCCCGGCACCGGCGTCATGCGTCACGTCGATGCGGGCTACCAGCGGGCAGCCGAGATTGCCGCCGAACGAGGTCTTCGCGTTCCGATGTGGGAAAAGTAAGCTCGTGTCATGACACGCACGCTCTTCACCAATATCGGACTCCTGGTCACCAACGACCCGTCCGTCGGCGAGGGCATAACGGGCGAGATTTCGGATGCGGCACTGCTGGTCGACCTCGGCCGCATCGCCTGGGTGGGCACGAGTGCCCAAGCGGAAGTCGCTGGGGGTTTCGATATCGACCACGTCATTGACCTCGGGGGAAGGTGCCTGATTCCGGGATTCGTCGACGCGCATTCCCACATCGTCTTCGCCGGAGATCGCACGGACGAGTTCGAAGCGCGCATGGCCGGGCGAAAGTATTCCGCGGGCGGCATACTTTCCACGGTGGCTGCAACGCGGGCTGCCTCCGACGAAGAACTTCGCCAAAGCCTGGTCGGTTTTGTGGATGAGATGCATGCGCAAGGCACCACCACACTCGAGATCAAGAGTGGGTACGGTCTGACGGTGCACGATGAGGAACGGCTCGTTCGCCTTGCCAGCGAGGTAACCGACGAGGTGACATTTCTGGGCGCCCACGTTATTCCGCTGGAATACCGCGGAGCATCAGGCACCGCCGCGCGAGCTCTCGAAGACGGGGAACTCGGAACGCGCGAGGACTACGTTGCCCTCGTGGTGGGTCCCATGCTCGAAGCCTGCGCGCCGTACGCGAAGTGGATCGACGTCTTTTGCGAAGAGGGCGCCTTCACGATTGACGAGAGCCGTCAGATTCTGGAGGCCGGGATCGGTCTCGGCCTGATGCCGCGCGTGCATGCCTCCCAGCTCAGTGCAGGTGAAGGGATCCGTCTCGCGGTCGATCTCGGAGCCGCCTCCGTCGACCACTGCACGTACCTCACTGACCTAGATGTTGCGGCCTTGGCGCGCTCTGAAACAGTTGCAACCCTCCTCCCCGGAGTGGAGTTCTCCACCAAGCAGCCCTACCCCGATGCCCGGCGTTTGATCGATGCCGGTGTGACCGTCGCACTCGCTACAGATTGCAATCCTGGTTCCAGCTTCACGTCATCCATGCCATTGTGCATTGCGCTAGCCGTGCGAGAAATGGGAATGACGGCGCCCGAAGCGCTCTGGTCTGCAACCGCTGGTGGCGCCCAAGCCCTGCGCCGCGAAGACGTCGGGCGCCTCACCGTTGGATCACGCGCCGACCTCACCGAGCTGGCCGCCCCGAGTTACGTTCACCTCGCCTACCGCCCGGGCGTTCCTCTGGTTCGCCGCGTGTGGAAAGACGGCGAACTGATTTCCTAGGCGATAGGGATGGCGCGATGGTCGCGACGGCTTTGCATCCACAGGGCCACCACCACGACAGCAGGCCACAGGGATTCGAGGTCAGCCGCGAATCGCTCCACCAAACCGATATTGGGCTGGCTGAGATCTGACCAGACACCGAGGAACCAGAAGCAAAAAGCCCCTAGGAAAGCCGTTCCTAAGATAGCTCCCCACGGGCGAACCATCCACGGATATTTCTTGGACAACCGCATTCCCAGAACGGGCCAGATGGCGAGTAAAACGAAGCCAATCA
>CANEXL010000110.1 GCA_947443745.1 Microbacteriaceae bacterium
GCCGTGTGTATGAAATTCTGTCGACCAAGGGAGACTTCGTGGCCAACGCCGCCCTCGCTTCACGTAAAGACCTGCGCGGCTCCGTCGTAGCCGCTCGTTCAGCCCTCTCCGGCTGGTCCGGCGCCACCGCGTACAACCGCGGTCAGGTGCTGTACCGCATCGCTGAGGTACTCGAGGGCCGCCGCGCTCAGTTCATTGACGAGATCGTTTCCGTCGAGGGCTCAACCGCTGCAGCCGCCGCAAAGCAGGTCGATGACGCCATCGATCTGTGGGTTTGGTATGCCGGATGGGCGGACAAATACACGCAGGTTGCCGGCAACGCCAACCCCGTCTCTGGTCCTTACTTCAACCTGTCGGTTCCGGAGCCCACCGGTGTCGTTGCGGTGATTGCCCCTCAGTTATCCGGATCGTTATTGGGCCTGGTTTCGGTTGTCGCCCCGGTTCTCGCCGGCGGTAACACGGTCATCGCGGTTCCTCGTTTCGATGCTCCGCTGACCGCGATTAGCTTCGCTGAGGTCTTGGCCACGAGCGATGTGCCTTCTGGGGTCGTCAACATCATCACGGGTAAGCCCGCGGAGTTGGCGCCCTGGTTCGCCTCGCACGCTGATGTCAATGCGCTGGATCTTGCCGGTGCCGGTGACCTCGACTGGGTTGACCTTCAGATTGCCGCTGCCGAGACGCTCATGCGTGTTCTGCAGCCCGTTGAAGGTGTGCCCGCTGCCTCGCTGGCACGCATTACGGCCTTCACTGAGACCAAGACCGTCTGGCACACAAAAAGCCTCATCTAGAATTCGGTAGTGTTGCCCGCATGAGTGATTCGCAGGCATCGATGGATGCAACCGCTGGTGTTCCTGAGCCCGTGGGGGTATTTGTCGCGGTCGGACAGTTTGGGCCTGGTCCCAACCCGGCCGGTAACGTGGATGCGATTCGTGAACTCGTCGAAGCCGCCTCCGAAAATGGCGCCAAGATCATTGTTCTGCCTGAGTACTCTTCATCTTTTTGTGGTGCCCTCGGCGACTGGGTGAATACTTTTGCGGAGCCGCTGTCGGGCCCCTTCGTGACCGCAATGCGGGCTATGGCGGCAGAGTGTGACATTGCCGTGATCGTGGGACTCCTCGAGTCTTCGAACGACCCGGCGGACGCGCGCCCGTTCAACACGGTGGTGGCCATCAACTCCTCCGGGGACGTCTTGGCGCGGTACCGCAAGGTGCATCTGTTCGACGCTTTCGGGTCGAAAGAGAGTGACTGGATCCAGCCCGGCAACCCCGAGGAAGCTCCAGAACTGTGCCAGCTTTCTGGCATCACTGTCGGTTTGCAGACCTGCTATGACCTGCGTTTTCCCGAGGTCACGCGTCGCCTGGTGGATGCCGGCGCTGAGCTTGTTGCCATTCCGAGTGAATGGATTGCGGGGCCGAAGAAGGCGCACCACTGGGTCGCTCTCATTGCCGCTCGCGCCATCGAGAACCTCGTTTTCGTTGCGGCCGCCGACCAGATTGCGCCTGTTGCCGTGGGAATGTCCCGCGTCATTTCACCGCTGGGGGAGACCCTTATTGACATGGGTCAAACTGCCGGCATCGCGATGGCCGAAGTCTTCATTGATGCCCTAACGGATGCGCGCCGCCACAACCCGGCCCTCCAGCTTCGCCGCTACGGGGTTTCGCCGCTCTAGAGCGTTTCTCCAAAACCTCCGGTTTGCCACCGGCTACTTCCCACCCGCTGCGCGCGCCTGTTGCCTAGCAGGCCCTGTTGTGGATAGCTCGCCCCTGAACTGTCGCCCATCACCTAGCGTGCGGGGTATGACTCGTTACGTCGTTCACCCTCCGGGGCGCTCCCGCATTTTTCTGGTGTCTTTCGCTGTGCTCGCAACGATGGGGCTCACCGGGTGCTCAACGTTTGCCGAACCTGCCCCGGCCCAGGAAGCCCTCGTCGTCGAGGCCACCCCGATGTTCGCGTCCGACGCTGAGGCCAGCGCCGCGGCCGAGGCTGCCTACCGCAACTACATCGACGTGAGTGATCAGATTGCCCGCGATGGTGGAGCCAACCCCGAACGCCTTGAGGCACTCGTCTCACAAGACCTTTACAGCCAACAGCTCGAGGAATACGGAGATGTCCTCGCGAAGGGACTGAGGGCCACCGGCGCATCGACGTTCGACTCATTCAAACTTGAGAGCTATGACCCGTATTCTGGCGAGATCCGGGTTTATGTGTGCATTCGTGTGTCGAGTATTCGCGTTGTGAGTAAGGCTGGTGCCGACGTGACCCCTGTGGAACGACCTGACGACCTCCCGCTCCAGGTGACTTTCGTTCGGGAATCAGACACGGGGGCACACCTTTCAATTTCTGCGAGTGATGTTTGGTCCGGGAAAAACTTTTGTTAAGGGTATTTGTCGTGGTCTCCCTCACCCTTGTTATGACAATAATTCCGATTTCATCCGCGACGGCAACAGCCTCCAACTGTGGGTCTTCAGGAATTGTTTTCGGCGGATGCTCGGGAGCACAGGCCAGTGGCAACGGCGTCAACGTGTGGGCGAATCAGACGAGACCTGGAGCCAGCGGCGGGGGATCCTCCACCGGCGCAAGTCCTGCACGGCCGGGCTACACCAATGGCAGCGGGAACCCCTATGGCGACCGATTTAGAATTGACGCCGACGAGGATTGGCGTGCCTTCACCTACATTTCGAGCAACCCGCAGGCGGCGCGAGGCTACTGCTACATCCAAGTAGTTCGAGAAGCGAACTGCTTCCAACAAGCTGTCCCTGCCATGCCTCCCATCGTGGAGGCAGCCTACGTTGCCCCCACAATCACGATTGCCGATATCGCGTCCTTCGCGCCGAACCAACCGACCTTGTCGACTGAGCCGGTTGGCTGGACGATTGTCGGGCTGGAGACCAACATGATCGCCAGCACGAGCACCCACGTCGTCGGGGGCTCCCTCTTGGGCTCGGCCGCCGAGGTTCGATTCACCCCCGCCAGCTTCGAGTTCACCTACGGGGACGGTGCCTCGCGAAGTGCAGCCACGGCGGGCGCACCGTGGTCATCGCTCGGCCTTCCAGAGTTCTCTGCGACCTCAACGAGTCACTCCTATGGCCAATCGGGTACCTTTAACGCGAGCGTTCGCGTGGGGTTCTCCCTCGAATACCGTTGGGGCTCTAACAACTGGATTCCTATTGACGGCCAGGTCTATGGCACCGCTCCCGTGCGGGTCGTTCTCGTCGTGAATGCCGCAAACGTGTTGGTGACGGAAGCTTGCCATCAGGGAACTCCAGCACTGGGCTGTTAGCATTTATTCGGGCAAATTCATTCCCGCCAACCGCACTTTCGACATCGAAGGTGAAGATCGAGCGAGAGTGAAAGAGCCCACCCCCATTACGGAACCAGCCGCATCAAAACACTCAGACGACACTCAGCCTGCTCATAGGATGTGCTCAGAATAAAAGTGGATGCTGGATTCGCTCGGAAGGAGCAACCACATCATGTCTGAGACCCCTCTCACCCCCGAAACACCAAAGAACAACGACGTTCCCTCGAACGCCGATATTTCCAGCGACGCATCTGCTGATGCCGTAGCACCCAAGGTCCGGAAGACTCCCGTTCGCAAAGCGACGCCGGATGCTCCTCCCAGCGACTACACGCCCCCCGCCGAGGCCGTCACTCCGGCTCCCGTTGCTGCAACGGCTGCCGCATCCGCTGCACCGGTCGGTTCCGGCAAGCCCGTCAACTACTACTTCCCGCCCACCGCCTCGACGCCTCGCGCCTCCAGTAGCGCTGTGCCTCCCACCTTCGCTGGCGTTGCCCCTCCCGCCAACACACTTCCTCCCGTTGGAACCGTGCCTCCCGCATTTGGCGGCCCCTCCAGAGACAACAAAGCAAAGCGCACGATGTCGTTGCCCGTCGTCGTCGCTATCGCACTGGGAGCCGCCATCATCGGCGGTGGCTCGGGTGCCGGCATGGCGTACTACTTCTCGGGCCAGAACGGCTCCACCACCGCGAGTGTTACTGCGCAAGGCATCACGATCAACGACTCCTCGAACGTCTCCACGGTCACGGCCGTTGCGTCGAAGGCCTCACCCAGCGTCGTGACTATCTCGGTAACCGGCTCAACAGCGGCCGGCAGCGGTTCAGGAATTGTGCTCAGCGCCGACGGCTACATCCTCACCAACAACCACGTTGCGACGCTTGATGGCGCAACCGGTAACGCCACCATTCAGGTACGCGACAACACCGGTCACCTCTATTCAGCAACCATTGTGGGCGCTGACCCCACGGTCGACTTGGCCGTTTTGAAGCTCGAGGGTGCCACCAACATGACCCCCATTGAGTGGGGCGATTCCAGCAAGCTCAACGTAGGCGACGCCGCTATTGCCATGGGCGCACCTCTTGGCCTCGCGGGAACGGTCACGACCGGTATCGTCTCTGCACTGAACCGCAGCATCCAGATCGCAAGTTCTGCGGTTCCCAGCACGACACCCGATCAGGGAACGACACCGGGCCAGGGCACAACGCCCGATGGCACCGGCCCGTTCGACTTCTGGAACTTTGACTTTGGTCAAGGCAAAGGTGGATCCACTCCAGCACCTCAGACGCAGGCAGCTCCGTCGGCATCCATTTCCATCCCCGTAATTCAGACGGATGCCGCCATCAACCCCGGTAACTCCGGTGGTGCGCTGCTGGATGCCAAGGGTCGCCTGATCGGCATCAACGTTGCCATCGCCAGCGCCGGTAGTTCATCCTCTGGACAATCGGGCAACATCGGTGTCGGATTCGCGCTTCCCTCTAACCTTGCCAAGCGCGTTGCAGATGAGATCATCGCTACCGGCACCGCAACCCACGGTCTTTTGGGAGCACAAGTGTCGGATGCTGCCAGTGCCAAGGGCAGCACGATTGAGGGCGCTCTCATTGAGAAAGCCACCTCCGGGGGTTCCGCCGAAAAGGCGGGGATCCAGGCGGGCGACATCGTGACGCGCTTCAACGGCGTTCCCATCACCGATGCGAGTGACATTACCGCGCAGGTGCGCACCATGGCTGCTGGGGCAAAAGTTGAGGTTGAAATCAACCGCGGCGGAAAAACCCAGACAATCCAAGTGACGCTGGGCGGCCTATAGCGGCAACGATTTGGTACTCTGAAGACCAGCCTGTCTTCTAAGGACCATTTTGTCTGCACTTGGCTCGGCGCCCATAGCGTCCTCCCCCCAGCCCGGCGTCTCATACGTGATGCCTGTGCTCAACGAGGAAACCCATCTTCGTGCCGCCGTCGAGAGCCTGCTGTCGCAAGACTATGCAGGCCCGATGGAGGTCACGTTGGCCATGGGGCCGAGCACAGACGGCACGGACGCCGTTGCGCAACAGTTGCACAGCGCTGATGCTCGGGTACGTCTGATCGACAACCCTGCCGGGGCAACACCGGTGGGAATGAATCGGGCTATCGCCGCATCCGGTTACCCGATTGTTATTCGGGTGGATGCCCATTCGGTCCTTCCGGTCAATTACGCGAGCGTTGCTGTGGAGACACTGCTGCGCACGGGAGCCGATAACGTCGGCGGCATCATGGATGCGCAGGGCACAACCCCATTCGAGAAGGCCGTCGCACGGGCCTACGGCACCAAGGTCGGCCTGGGCGGCGGTGCCTTCCACATCGGGGGCGCCGAGGGACCAGTCGACACTGTTTATCTGGGGGTCTTCAACCGCGAAAGCCTCGTAAAAGTAGGCATGTTCAATGAAGACATTCGTCGCGGGCAAGATTGGGAACTCAACCGTCGATTCCGGGATGCGGGCGGCCTCGTCTGGTTCACGCCCGCATTGAAGGTTGTCTATCGTCCGCGAACGACCGTGCGCCAACTTCTGACCCAGATGTATTCCACCGGCTTATGGCGGGGGGAGCTGACCCGGAGGTTTCCTTCGGCCAGCAGCCTGCGCTACTTCGTTCCGCCCCTCATGGTCGCGGCGACCGTTGTGGGCATCGTCTTTGGTCTCGTTGCTGTCGTGCAAACTCTGGTTGGTCATCCTGAACCCATCTACGCCGGATGGCTCATCCCGGCCGCTTATGGCGCTTTCGTTGTCATCTCGACCCTTGTTTACGCCCGGGGAATGGGCGTTCGCGGGGGGCTCTGGTTTCCCCTTGTCCTGCCGTGCATCCACTTTGCGTGGGGGATTGGCTTCATAATGAGTTACACCAGGCTGACGCACAACATTGCCACAGC
>CANEXL010000111.1 GCA_947443745.1 Microbacteriaceae bacterium
CTGGATTGCCAATTCATCGAGGCTGAGGGTGAGCTCATCGATGCGGGCATCTTCTTCGATGACCTTTTCGGCTAGTTCAACATTCACATCGCCAAAGGCGACAGTGGCGTTTTGCATCGACGTGGCAACAAGGCCGGCGATCTCCACCAGGCGTTCTTGAACTTCGTGCAGTTCTTGTTGAAATACATCGCGCATGGAAAATCCCTCCGTCGCATCGTGGTTGCCGTCTCAGTCAGCCCCGTAAAGGTGTCTCACTCGTGACGACAAGGTTAACAACGAGGCTGCCCGTGGTTAACAGTTGTTGATGTCACCGTACCGTGACCCTAGACAGGCCCGTGCTGGGCACGCCGGTAGCTTATCCTGAACAAGACATGAATACAGAGTCACTCCTTCTTATCTCCATTGCCGTCGGGGCATTAGCTGGCGCGGGATTTTCGTATTTAGTGTTCACCGCCTCGCGTCAAAGAGCGACGGCAAGCCAGCTTTCTTCGTGGCAGGTTCCGGAGGGCGTCGTCTCGCTTTTGGAGTTGCTGGAAATCCCCGCTCTCATCGTTGATCCGTCGCATAACGTCATGGCAGCCTCGCCCTTGGCATACTCGCTCGGATTCGTCTCCCAGGGTCGCCTCACGACGCCCGAGCTCGTGCAACTCGTCGACAACCTGCGCGATCGCGAAGATTCTCTCGTGGGCGACTTCGAAGTTGCCCGTGGCCCCTTTGGCGATGCGTCGCTCAGCATTTCAGCCACGGCCTCGCATTACGGCGTTCGTTTTGCTCTCTTGCTCGTCGTCGATAAAACGGAGTTTCGTCGTCTCGATGAGGTACGCCGCGACTTCGTTGCCAACATTAGCCACGAGCTGAAGACCCCTATTGGTGCGGTCGGCTTGTTGGCAGAGGCCATTGAACAGGCAGCGGACGACCCATCGATGGTCAAACATTTTGCGAGCCGCTTGCAGACCGAGGGGCAGCGATTGGCGGGAATCACCCGCGAGATCATCGAGCTTTCACGGTTGCAGGCCGAGGGCGCCTTGAAATCCTTCGAAAAGGTCAGCATCGATGACATCGTTGCTCAGGCGATCGATCGCAACAGGGTAGTGGCGACGACCAAAAACGTTGATGTCATTGCTGGCGGGGAGCCCCATACTTTTGTCTTTGGTGACTTTGACTCCCTCGTCGTGGCCGTCGACAATCTCATCTCGAACGCCTTGCAGTATTCGCCCAACAACTCGCGTATCGGCGTTGGGGTCAGTCGTCAGCGAGATTGCATTGACATTGCTGTCACCGACCAAGGGATTGGCATGACGGCCGAAGAAGCGGCGCGTGTCTTTGAGCGTTTCTATCGCACCGATCAGGCTCGCTCCCGCACCACCGGCGGAACCGGCCTTGGGCTGAGCATCGTCAAGCACACCATCCAGAATCACGGCGGTGAAGTCCGCGTCTGGTCCCGGCCCGACAACGGATCAACGTTTACCATCCGACTTCCCGAAGCCACCGAGTACCCCTACGGAGAAACTCCATGACACGCATCCTTCTGGTTGAAGATGAAATCGCTCTGAGCGAGCCCCTCGCTTTTTTGCTGGGACGCGAGGGCTTTGAGGTCACCGTTGCTGAGACCGGACCGCAGGCCGTTGAGCTCTTCGCCACGACGAACCCAGACCTGATCCTGCTCGACCTCATGCTCCCCGGCATTCCGGGAACCGAGGTCTGCCGCCAGATCCGCGCTATCTCGCAGGTTCCGATCATCATGCTGACGGCTAAGGACTCTGAAGTTGATGTCGTCGTGGGCCTCGAGCTGGGCGCCGACGACTACGTCACAAAGCCGTACTCCACTCGGGAGTTGCTTGCCCGCGTTCGCGCCGTCATGCGCCGCCGGGTTGAGGAGGGGCTTCCTACGTCGGATGACGTGCTGGCATCGGGGCACATTGCCCTGGATGTCGACCGTCACACGTTGCAGGTCCACGGCAAGCTCACCCCCATGCCGCTCAAGGAATTCGAACTGCTCGAGTTCCTGATGCGCAATGAAGGCCGCGTGCTGACGCGTGGTCAGTTAATCGATCGCGTGTGGGGCAGCGACTACTTCGGTGATACCAAGACGCTTGATGTGCACATCAAGCGCATCCGCTCACGCATCGAAACCGAGCCCAAGGAACCCGTCATGTTGATGACCGTTCGCGGGTTGGGTTATCGCTTCGATGCACCGCGCCCTTAAGGCGTCGCGGCGACCCCGCTAACCTAGAGGACGCCGGAGGAGGCTTCTGCCGCCCGAGTGTCTACTTGGTGCCGAGGTGGATGGTCGAGGAGGGCTCTAGGCCTGCGTACTGAGGCTGCGCCGAGGTGAGCACGGGAACCAGCGATGTTGCGCCGTCGGCCGAGCCGTACTGAAAGTACATCTTCAGTAGTGATCCGGCTGGGGTGTTCGTGCCGTCGAGGATGATTTTGTTTTCGGAAGCGGCGCCCCACGACGTGGCCGCGTTTGAGCTGGGAATGAGAAGGGTTCCGTTTACCATTTCGCCCTTGGACAAGAACTGCACGGAGAGGCTGATGTCGCTCCCGGTGGTGTTGATCGCCGACATGAGGAGGCTTGCGCTCTGCCCATCGTTGCTAATCAACGTGAGGTTGCGCAGCTGAAGCTCGCCAACGTTGAAGCTGACTCCGTCGCTTGCGTCGTAGCTGGTGGTCGTCGCCTGGGGCTGAATGAGGTTGCAGCCGCTGGTTCCGAGGGCAAGGCCCAGAGCCAACACGGCAGAAATTGCAAAACGAACCTTCACGATGAAAGCCTCCCAGTGAGCGGTCTGCGCGGCCTTTTTTTGGGCACAAAAATCACAGAAATTCCATTGTCAGTGTAGCTCACAAGCGCGCCTCGCCTTGGCGGGGGAACTCTCTTCGGCCAGAGTAAAAGCTGAAATGAATCTAGTGACGAGGCCAGTGTTTAGCTGAAAAAGCTCCGAATTTATGGGCCAATTGGCGTGGTAAACTGAATTATCTTCTAAGGAGAAACACGCATGCAGTTCATCGTCGGAGAAACCGTCGTCTACCCGCACCATGGTGCAGCAAAAATTACCGAGGTTAAGACCCGCGTAGTTAAGGGTGAAGACAAGCTCTACCTCAAGCTCCACGTTACGCAAGGCGACCTCACTATTGAGGTTCCCGCAGAAAACGTCGACCTTGTCGGCGTTCGTGACGTTATTGGCAAAGAAGGCCTCGAGCAGGTCTTTGACGTGCTTCGGGCACCTTTTACTGAGGAGCCCACCAACTGGTCACGCCGGTACAAGGCCAACCTGGAGAAGCTCGCCTCCGGCGACGTCATCAAAGTGTCGGAGGTCGTTCGTGACCTGTGGCGCCGCGACCAAGATCGTGGACTTTCCGCTGGGGAGAAGCGCATGTTGGCGAAAGCACGCCAGATTCTGATTTCAGAACTCGCGCTGGCCGAGAAGACAGACGAAGAGTCTGCCGGACTTGTGCTCGACGGCGTTCTCGCGTCGTAACTTACCGACCTCATTCGTGATCGACAGTGTGGATTGCCGATGAGTGACGCACTCATGCCTCGTGTCGGGGTCATTGTGGTCGCGGCGGGCAGTGGGTCGCGCCTCGCGATGGCCGAACCCAAGGCGTTTGTTCAGGTCGACGGCCAGTCGTTGCTGGCGAGATCACTCCATTCCGTTTTTGGCATACTCGAGCCCGCTCAGGTCGTTATTGTCGCGCCAGCGTCGCACGTTGATCAGGCTCGCGAGATAGGCCGACGTGCAGCAGGGCTCGTGCCCGAACACATTGCGGTCGTTGTCGGCGGTGACACACGTCACGCCTCTGTTGAGGCGGGGCTGGCCGCGCTTAACCCTGACGTCAGCATTGTTCTCGTGCATGACTCTGCTCGGGCACTGACGCCCTCTGTCCTGTTTGACGCGGTGATTGCGGCTGTTGACGCCACGGGCGAAGGCGTCGTGCCCGGCCTTCCCGTTGTCGACAGCATTAAGCGCATCGGGGCTGGTGGTGCGGTTCTGGGCGTCGTCGATCGCAGTGACCTCGCCGCCACGCAAACCCCCCAGGGGTTCCCCCGTCATTTGCTCGACGCCGCCTACGCCGCCGCCGGTCACGCAGAATTCACGGATGACGCAGCGGTTTTTGCCGCTGACGGGCACGGCGTTCACGTCATCGATGGCGACCACCTTGCCTTCAAGATCACCACGGCGTGGGATCTGAACCGGGCGCATCAGATTGTGACCGAGCGTGCCGGGGCTGACACAGCCTCTCGGGGCGCCACACGCGTCGGAACCGGTGTCGATGTGCACGCCTTCGGCGAGAAAGACAACCTTTGGCTGGCCGGCCTGCATTGGCCGGGCGAGAAAGAGTTGTCAGGGCACAGCGACGGCGATGCCGTAGCTCATGCCCTATGCGATGCTCTTCTCTCGGCTGCGGGCCTGGGTGACATCGGCGGTGTCTTTGGAACATCCGATCCGGCATTCGCCAATGCCCGTGGGGAGCTTTTTGTGCGTGAGACCGTGCGCCTCCTCGCCGCAGCCGGTTTCGAACCGGTGCACGCGAGCGTTCAGGTCGTGGGCAATCGCCCCAAGTTCGCCCCACGTCGCGAAGAAGCCCAGGAGTGTGTCAGCGCCTGGATGGGAGCTCCCGTGAGTCTCTCTGCAACCACAACCGATGGACTGGGTTTCACCGGCAGGGGAGAAGGCATCGCCGCTCTCGCCACAGCCCTCGTACGCCAGATTCCCCAGTCGTAGCTCCGAGGCTTTCAGCCCTATAGCATCCTCGTTTCGCGGCGGACACGCCCGGGTTCCCTGCCACCGATAGGCTCTAACCTGTGAGCATCCGCCTATTTGACTCGAAAGACGCAGCCCTTCGGGCTTTCGTTCCTCTCGAACCCAATCGCGTGTCGATGTACGTATGCGGTCCCACCGTGCAGTCCAGCCCTCACGTTGGCCACTTGCGCAGCGCTCTGGTCTATGACCAACTGCGTCGTTGGCTCACCCATGAGGGCTATGCCGTCACGCTGGTTCGCAATGTCACCGACATCGACGACAAAGTCTTAGATAACGCCGCGTCAGGGGGAAGAGAGACCTGGTGGGCTTTGGCCTACCGTATGGAACTTGAGTTCTCTCAGTCGTATGCCGCACTGGGCATTCTTGCCCCCACGTACGAACCGCGGGCGACGGCCAGTATTCCCGAGATGATTACGCTCATTGAGCGTCTCATCGATCGTGGCCACGCGTATGTCGCCGACGATCACTCTGGTGACGTGTATTTCGATACGGGCAGCTGGCCCACGTATGGGGCTCTCACGCGTCAGAATCCTGATGACACGGATGCTGCGCCCGACGCCGACCTTCGTGGCAAGAAAGACGTGCGCGACTTTGCCCTGTGGAAAGGCCACAAGGCGGGGGAGCCAGAATCTGCGAACTGGAAGACGCCCTGGGGTGGTGGCCGCCCGGGGTGGCACATCGAGTGCTCGGCCATGGCGACTAAGTATTTGGGCGCATCCTTTGATATTCATGGCGGCGGCCTTGACTTGCGCTTCCCCCACCACGAAAACGAACTCGCTCAGTCGGAGGCGGCCGGCGACGGCTTCGCCCAATTCTGGCTCCACAACGGACTCGTTTCTGTTGGTGGGCAGAAGATGAGTAAGTCGTTGGGCAATTCGGTTTTTGCCGCTGACCTTTTGGCGGCATCCGATGCCATTGTGGTTCGTTATCTTTTGGGCTCGGCGCACTACCGATCCACTCTCGAGCTGCATGACACCGCGATTCCCGAGGCTCAGGCCGCCTTCGAAAGAATCACTGGTTTTCTCGCGCGCGTCGCGCATGCCGCCCACGCGGAGGTTGTCCGGGGAGAGGTTTCCGAGGCTTTCCGCGAGGCCATGAACGACGACCTCAACATTCCCCAGGCGCTTGCGATCGTCTTTGACGAGGTACGCTCAGGAAATACAGTGCTAGATGATGGCATGATAGTTGAGGCAGTTTCAATTGCCGAACGCATAGTTGCCATGCTCGATGTCCTGGGATTAAACCCCGGAGCACCTGAGTGGAACAACACCGGCACACAGCCCAGCGCTGCAGCCCTCGCGCTCCTCATGGAGCAACTACTTCTCAATCGCCAGGAAGCACGGGACACCCGTGATTTCGCGGCGTCCGACA
>CANEXL010000112.1 GCA_947443745.1 Microbacteriaceae bacterium
CCGCCTACTCCCTATGGAATCGGTCACCGGGGAATCGACATGGCTGCGACCTTGCAAACCCCGCTCCTTGCTCCAGCGGCGGGCATCGTACTTTTTGCGGGCACCGTGGTGGACCGCGGTGTCATCAGCATTGACCACGGAAACGGGATCACGTCCAGCTATGAACCGGTGACAGCATCGGTTCTTGCGGGTGAGCGGGTGAGCGCAGGAGAGGTGATCGGATTTCTTAGTGGGCTTCATGCCGCACCCTCAGGTGCGTGCGCCTGCCTGCACATGGGAACGAGAATAAATGGGGAATACCTCTCCCCGCTCGCATTCTTATCTGCAATTGATCGCGCCGTCCTGCTGCCTTGGCGTGACTAACAGTCAGTGTCAGGCCCGAGGGTGCGCCTGAGCGTAACTGGAGCGCAAACGATCAACGGAGACGTGGGTGTAGATCTGTGTCGTCCCCATGCTGGCGTGCCCCAGAAGCTCCTGAACAATGCGAAGGTCCGCTCCCCCATCGAGAAGGTGCGTGGCTGCCGTGTGCCGCAAGACGTGCGGGCCCGCGGGGCCAGAGCCATCGAGCGATTCCAGGAGGGTCGCCACAATTCGATAGACAGCGCGGGTTGTCAGACGTGCCCCGCGCGCACCCAGGAAAAGGGCGCCTATGCGCCCATCAGCGAGGTACGCGGCGAGGGCATCCGCCGCGGGGGCACCGAAGGGCACGACCCGCTCCTTCGCACCCTTACCCATGACCCGCATCGTTCTTCGCCCGAGGTCGATATCGCTGACGTCAAGACCAACAAGTTCGGAGACACGGATGCCCGAGGCGTACAGCACCTCGACAATGGCAATGTCGCGAACAGATTGTGGTTCGTCAGCGCCGACCCTCCGCTCCAATGAGGCGAAAATCTCGCGCATCTGCGGCTCAGTGACAACGCGGGGAAGGCTCGTATCGGTCTTGGGCGATTTAAGGCGCGTGCCCACGTCAGTGGGAGTGAGCCC
The DNA here is from genome assembly GCA_947443745.1 of Microbacteriaceae bacterium. Classification (GTDB taxonomy): domain Bacteria; phylum Actinomycetota; class Actinomycetes; order Actinomycetales; family Microbacteriaceae; genus Alpinimonas. The sequence goes on from CANEXL010000112.1 coordinate 988, forward strand.
TTGACGCTTCAACCACGACGTGAAACTGCGCACACTCGACGAACGCCGCGCGAGGGTCATCTTGGACAGTCCCTGTTGGGAGCCCTTCCACAACCAGTCCCGCAGAAACTCGAGGCTGAGGGACTCAAGGCTATTGGCCTCCGGGCCGGCGGCCCCTGAGGAACCTCCAGGACTCTTGGCGGCGCCGAGGCCAACCTCATCCGCGTATTCAAGAAGCGAGAAGCAGTCGGTGCGGTATGCCTTGACCGTATGAGGTGAGTAGGCGCGCTCCGCCGAAAGGTAAACGAGAAACTCGTCGACGGCGCGCTGTAAGTGCATACCTACACGGTATTGCCTAGTTGGTCAGTGCGGGGATAACAGCGCCGGAGAAAACCTGCCATGCCAGCAGAGACTTCGCCACGAGGCTAAGGGTGATGTACATGCGCTCGCCGCGCAGATAGTTGCTCCAACCGCCGACCTGCCTGTACTGCAAGACCTGATTGACCGCGAAGGTGTTGAAGAGGATGAAGAGCGAGACGATGATGCCGATGACGAATCCCGGAACCTGCGCTGCGCCACTGGCACCGGGCTGGAAAAGGTAAACGAAAACCAAGATCCAGGGGACAACGCCCACCATGGAGCCAAAGATGAAGGGAAGGAACTTGCCGTTTCCGGGAGTTTCGTACTTCTCTTGGAGAGCACCGAACATGATCATGGCTGCGTTGACCGCGAAGATCGAGGCGAGAGCAGCGAAGCCACTGATGCCGGTCAACTGGGCAATCAACCAAATCATGATGGAGGAGCTCAGCGCATACTCAACCCAGCGGAAGTAGTTGCGGTTGGCTTTCAGCCCGGCGCCATAGCGGCCGAAGAACGCTGGCGTCGAAATGAGGAAGTGGAAAAAAGCAGAGAGTGCAAGGAAGGCCACGACGCCAATGCCGAGGTTCGTCGAGAAGAGCGTGACGCGCTCGGTCGGAAGGTCAACACCGGGAGGACCCGTCATGTAGTCGATGGTGACGCCAAAGAGAACCTGCTTGGTCAGAAGGGTAAGGACAAACCCAAAGGCCAGTGCCTGAAGAAGGTGAACCGAACCTGCGACGATGTTGTAGATGCGCAGACGAGAAATTTGCTCATCCGATGTGTAGATGTTGCGCGCCATGAGGGCTCCTTTTGCTTGATCTTCTGGTTGTGACGTTAGCACTAGTCAGGGGTTTTACACCTTTAGGGTGACGTGTGCAGAACTATTCCTTGGGCCGTCTCCCCAAGATTCCGCGCCGACGACGTGTGCCCTCTTCGGTTAGTGCGGCCTCGACGTGAGCGTCAACCTGGTCACCAAAGTGATCGTCGAAGTTCTCTTCAAGGTGTTCCGTGACGGTCTTTCCAATGCGACGGGCAAGTTCCTCCCGCCGCTGGCGACGCTCGGCACTCACGAGGATGTCGTGTTCGGAGCGGAACGCTTTATAGGTGGCGATACAAATACCGACCATTACGATCCCCACCGGAATGGCCGTCAGAATCGCACCGGTCTGCAGGGCAGCGAGCCCGCCCGCCAGAAGGAGGGCAATTGCCACAATTCCACCCAGAGCGGCCCACATGACGCGGCTCCACTTGGGTGGGTTCGTGTCGCCGCCGGATGCCAACATGTCGATGACAAGGGATCCCGAGTCAGCCGACGTGATGAAGAAGATGGCAATCACGATGACCGCGATGACCGATAACACCCCTCCCAGAGGCAGTCCACTCAGGAAGTTAAACAGAACATTTTCGGGCACGATGCCGACCTTGGGGTCAAATAGTGCGTCGCCGGCGCCGTCGATGGCCTGCTTGATTACGCTGCCGCCCATGACGGCGAACCACACAAAAGTTACCAGGGTCGGAACGAGCAAGACGCCGGCCACGAACTCGCGAACAGTGCGACCGCGAGAAATGCGGGCGATGAAGACACCAACGAACGGCGCCCACGAAATCCACCAGCCCCAGTAGAAGACAGTCCAGGCACCCTGCCAGTCGATTCCGGCCTGCCCGGTGTAAGCGCCGGCGTCAAACGTGAGACCGACGACGTTTTGAAAGTAGCCACCGATTGACTCGACGAGGACACGAAGCAGGTACAGCGTGGGGCCGAGCAACAGGACGGCGAGCAGGAGAAGCCCAGCCATTCCAAGGTTGATATTGGAGAGCCACTTGATGCCCTTGCCAACGCCGCTGACAACAGAGACGGTGGCAATTGCAGTGATGATGATGATCAGCACCACCAGGAGGGTGTTGTTGACCTCGCCGACAACTCCGAGGTGGCTCAGTCCCGCGGCGATCTGCTTGACGCCGAGACCGAGGGACGTCGCGACACCGAAGAGAGTGCCGACAATCGCAATGACGTCGATTGCGTCACCAAGGCGACCGCGAACCCGATCCCCGAGAAGAGGTTCCAATGCCCAACGTATGGAAACGGGACGTCCCTTGCGATGAATCGAATAAGCCAGGGCGAGGCCAACGACGGCGTAGATTGCCCAGGCGTGGAATCCCCAGTGCAGGAAGGTTTGGCTCATGGCAGCAGAGGCAAGCTCCTGGGTATTACCACTGACACCCGGCTTGGGGTTTGTGAAGAACGTGAGAGGCTCGGACATTCCCCAAAACACGAGACCAATGCCCATGCCCGCGGCGAACAGCATCGAAAACCACGAGAGAAGACCGAATTCAGGTTTGTCATCGTCCTTGCCGAGTTTGATGTCTCCGAAACGACTAACCCCCATCCAGACGGCGAAAACAACGAAGGCCGCGACGAGCACGATGTAAATGGGGCCGAGACCCGCTACGACCCATCCCTGAATCGTGGCGAGGGTCTCGCCGGTGCGAACGGGGAAGCTGATGGCGATGATGACGACAGCGACAATAATGCCGAGAGCCGGGTAAAAGACACGCGGTGCGGGAATGACTGATCGGCGTTTGGTACCACTTTTCGGGCGTGCGGGAGTGGCTTTTGGCAGTGCGCTCACAATGGGACTTCCTTGCCCTTGGAGACCAGACGACGATTGTCGCGCAGTGCCCCCGGGTTGACTTTTCCCAGGTGGGTAATCTCAAAGCCTACAGCGCTGTACCCCTTTCAGGCTAGACAGGGCTTTCCACGGGTGCGGCATTGAGGCGCCGCCAACCCTTCTCACCGGCGGTCGCGCGACCCGCAACGAGGCACAGTCCGAGCGCTGATTGGGCCTGTGCAATCGAGAGCCCTGCCCGGCGAGCCACGTCGTCGATACTGCGAGCCGTTCGAGCGCTCAGTGCGTCAAAGACGCGTCTCTCCTCCGGCGTCTCCGGTATCTCCGTGTCGCCGCGGACAGAGTTGCCGCGGGCAGAGTTGCCGCCGCCGTCGCGCGCCGGAAGTACCTCGAGGGAGATGAGCTCGACCATTTCCACAGCGTTCGTGACCAAGATGGCATCCGTCTCACGAAGCAAGCGATGGCATCCGGCGGAGGATGCCGACGTCACGGGGCCGGGAACCACCCCCAGCGGCCTTCCGAGGGCCGACGCGTGGCCGGCGGTGTTCAGCGACCCCGAACGCCACCCTGCTTCTATGACGACCGTTGCGGCGCTCGCAGCCGCAATTAACCTGTTTCGTTGCAAAAATCTCCATTTGGTGGGCGAGGACCCGCACGGTAGTTCGGACACGACAGCTCCACTGGCAACAATGCGGTGAAGAAGCGCGTCATGGCCGCTGGGGTAAAAACGATCGACACCGCCGGCGAGAAAAGCGATCGTCGTGCCGCCACTGGCAAGTGCCGAGCGGTGAGCCATGCCGTCGATGCCATACGCAGCTCCCGAGACGACGGTGACTCCGCGATCCACCAGCCCGGCAGCCGCCTCCATCGTCACGTGTTCGCCATATCCGGTCGACGCTCGAGCCCCCACAAGCGCAATTGACGTTGACAAGGTTGCCAGCAACTGCGGGGTCCCCCGAACCCACAACACGTGAGGGGCGTGAAAGCCAAGGTCGTTGATGCCCTCGGGCCACAGCTCGTGAGTCGGTGTGAGGAGCGTGGTGTCAAACCGGGCGGCGCGTTCCAGATGAGCCAGTGCCTCGTGGGCGTTTAGCCGCGGCGACCAACGCTCAAGCCCAGCTGTGACGGCGTGCAAAAACTCGCCGTCAAAGGTGACTCCCAGCGACAACCCTTTCTCGCTAGCCTCCATCAGTCCGACGATAGTGGCAGCAGAACTTCGGCCGATGAGGAGGTCCAGAGCACCGGAGGCTCCCAAGGCCGCAATCAGGATGCCCGCGATGCGGTCACCGGGCTCAGAAATCCCCGACCAGGCCGCCCGCGAGAAAACATCGCACGCCTCCTCGACCGACCCGTCTTCGGCCAGCGCAGAGACTGCCCGTAGCCGGGCCAAAACCTCAGTCTCGTCAAGGCCGCCAAATATTTTTGCCGTTGTTGGGGTTGTGGCAGCTGTTGAGTTCGTTCGAGATACTGGGGTCGTTGTCGCGGTCGTCATGTCGTGATTCCTCTGCGTAGGTAGAGGGCGCGACCGAGCTGATCGACACCCGGTCTTTCTTTTCCGTCAAGATCAGCAATGGTCCACGCCAAGCGCAGCACGCGGTCGTACCCGCGCATGGTGAGCGCACCGCGCTCTAAGGCCCGATCAAGGTTGCCTGTGAGCGATGGTGGTAGGCGTTGTGCGGGTGAGCGCAAATAGGGACCTGAAACCTGGGCGTTTGTGCTCCAAGAGGTTCCGGTGAGCCGGTCTGCTGAGCGAGCGCGAGCATCGATGACCCGACGCTGCGCTGCGGCTGTACTCGACCGCGGCGTCTCCGTGAGCCGCAAAGCCGCAAGGCTCAGACGGTTGACCTGTAACTGGATGTCGATGCGATCAATCAACGGGCCCGACAGTCTGGCGAGATACCGACGACGAGCGGCCGGCGGACAAACGCAATCCATTTCGTTGGCTCCGTAATTGCCGCACGGGCAAGGATTGGCAGCCAAGACAAGCTGGAATGAAGCCGGGAAAGTTGCGACGGCGTTGGCGCGGTGGATGGAGACCATCCCCGATTCCAGCGGTTGACGCAGGGCATCGAGTACGGCGGCCGGAAACTCAGGCGCTTCATCAAGAAACA
>CANEXL010000113.1 GCA_947443745.1 Microbacteriaceae bacterium
AAAGTTGTCGTCATCGAGCGTGAACTGATTGGCGGTGAATGCGCCTACTGGGCGTGCATTCCCTCCAAGACGTTGCTGCGTCCCGGCGAAGCGCGAACAGCAGTCGAACGCGCCGCCGGAGTCTCGGGAGCTCAGCTGAGCTGGGCCGACGCCAGCGCCTATCGCGATTACATGATCCGTCATCTGGATGACACCCTGCAAGCTGAGGGGTATGCCAACGATGGTGCAACGGTCATCAGGGGTGAGGCCGTTGTCACAGCCCCCGGTAAAATTCGGGTCGGCAATCGCGAGTTGACTGCCGAACACATCATCATTGCCACCGGTGCAGAGCCCGTGATTCCCGGTCTTGACGGACTCGATCAGATAACAGCCTGGACCAACCGCGAGACGTACACCGCCAAGACGTTGCCCCAAAGTGCTGTCATTGTGGGCGGCAGCGCCGTGGGAATAGAGACCGGCACGTTCCTGGCCAGTTTCGGAGTGCGCGTGACCCTCATCCATCGTGGCGACCGTCTTCTCGGGCGTGAGGAGCCTCGCGTTGGTGAGCTGGCGTTGACGTATCTGACCGAAGCAGGCTTGGATATCCGTCTGGGCGTCTCCGCCACGAAGGCCCACCGCGTCGGAACGCAGAGTGTTCTGGAGCTTGATGACGCAAGCGAGCTCTCGGCCGATGTCATCATCTTTGCTACCGGACGCACGCCTCGAACCCAGAACCTTGGCTTCGAATCTGCCGGCGCTCATCTCGGCGAAAGTGGCGAGGTGACGGTGGACGAGAACTGTCGCGCGGCTGAGAACGTGTGGGCTGTTGGCGACGTCACCGGGAAATTGCCGTTTACCCACGTCGCCAAATATCAGGGCCGGATTGTGGCAGACGCAATTCTGGGAGGGACTCGAAAAGCAACGTACAAGGGCATCCCTCGTGTCGTTTTCAGCGACCCCGAGATTGCTGCGGTCGGGCTCACGCAGGCTCAAGCCGACGAGCAAAGTCTCACAACTCGAGCCGTCGAAATTGACGTCGCTCAGTCAATTTCGCGTCCGTGGAGCTATGAGGAAAACCCCCGTGGACACCTCAGTCTCCTGCTCGACACCGAACGCAACGTCCTTGTTGGCGCCTGGGCTATTGCCCCGCTCGCCGGGGAATGGATTCACCTGGCTGCGCTGGCCATCCGTCTCGAGATTCCCCTCGACACGCTTCTCGACCAAGTCCCCCAGTACCCCAGTTACACGGAGGCCTACCTCAGTGCTTTCGAAAAACTCTTGCCGCCTCGCCACTAGTTGAGCCATACTCGTTATTTCAAAAACCTTGCGCATCCCCGAAAGGACTTAATCGATGTCAATAAGCCTTAGCCCGTACCTGAGCTTCCGGGGACACGCTCGAGAAGCCATGACTTTTTACCACTCCGTGTTCGGCGGTGACCTGACGCTCAGCACCTTTGAGGATTTCAAGGCGAGCGAAGATCCCGTGGAAATGAAACTCATTATGCACTCGACGCTGACGACCACCAACGGACTCACCCTGATGGCGTCGGACCGACCGTTGCAGATGAGCTACACGCCTGGTGACAATTACTCGATCATCCTGACGAGCCCAGCATCAGACGACGAAAAGATGCGCGGTTACTGGAACAATCTCAGTACTGACGGCACCGTCACGATGCCTCTAACCCCCTCAATGTGGGGCGACATATTTGGCATGTGTACCGACAAGTTCGGCGTCTCTTGGCTCATGAACATCTCGGTTCCGACGGCCGCTTAAGAACGGATGCCCGCCCTCCGGAAGGAGAACGAGCATCCGTAATTTTGTTAAGAGCTGTGACGCTCAGAACGATGGTTGTGAGAAGCCGTTATTACGCGTCTTCACCCTCAGCGTCGTCAGCGGCAGCCGCTGCGTCGCCCTCAAGAACGGGGGCAAGCGACAGCTTTCCACGGTCATCGATCTTGGTGATTTCAACGAGAACCTTCTGGCCAACGGAGAGCACGTCTTCGACGTTCTCAACGCGCTTGCCATCAGCGAGCTTGCGCACCTCAGAGATGTGCAGCAGGCCGTCCTTGCCCGGAAGCAGTGAGACGAACGCACCGAAGGTTGCGATCTTGACGACCGTCCCTAAGAACTGCTCGCCAACCTCGGGGTTCGTGGGGTTCGCAATGGCGTTGACCTGGGCACGAGCTGCCTCAGCCGACGCACCATCGACAGCGCCGATGTAAACGGTTCCGTCTTCCTCAATCGAAATCGTGGCTCCGGTCTCGTCTTGGATGGAGTTGATCGTCTTGCCCTTGGGCCCGATGAGCTCACCGATCTTGTCAACGGGGATCTGCACGCTGATCACGCGAGGCGCCGTGGGGGCCATCTCGTCGGGACCTTCAATGGCAGCGTTGAGCACAGCGAGGATCGCGGTACGAGCATCCTTGGCCTGGTTCAGCGCACTGGCCAAGACCGAGGCAGGAATGCCGTCGAGCTTGGTGTCGAGCTGAATGGCCGTGATGAACTCAGACGTTCCGGCAACCTTGAAGTCCATGTCGCCCAGAGCATCTTCGGCACCCAGGATGTCGGTCAGCGCTGCGTAGCGCGTCTCGCCATTGACGGTGTCAGAGACGAGGCCCATGGCGATACCGGCAACAGCGGCGCGCAGAGGCACACCGGCGTTGAGCAGCGACAGGGTCGAGGCGCAAACAGAACCCATCGACGTCGAACCGTTGGAGCTGAGAGCCTCAGATACCTGACGGATGGCGTAGGGGAACTCGTCACGAGCAGGCAACACGGGCACGAGGGCGCGCTCGGCCAAGAAGCCGTGCCCGATCTCGCGACGCTTCGGCGTTCCGACGCGACCGGTTTCACCAGTCGAGTAAGGCGGGAAGTTGTAGTGGTGCATGTAGCGCTTGGAGGTGATGGGAGAAAGCGAGTCGATCTGCTGTTCCATCTTCAACATGTTCAACGTGGTGACACCCAAGATCTGGGTCTCGCCGCGCTGGAAGATTGCGCTTCCGTGAACACGAGGGATGACCTGAACCTCGGCGTCAAGCGCACGAATGTCAGCCAAACCACGGCCATCCATACGGATGCCCTCGGTGAGGATACGGCCGCGAACGACCTTCTTCGTTGCCGACTTGTAGGCAGCACCGACCTGAGCGTTGGCGCTCTCGGGGAGCTCGCCAGCCTCAACCTTGGCAGCGATTGCTGCCTTGACGCGGGCCTTCAACTCGTCATCAGCATTCTGACGCGAAACCTTGTCAGCGATAACGTACACAGCCTTGAGTTCCTCGTGCGCGATGGCGTCTACAGCAGCGAGAACCTCGTCGGTGTAGGGAAGGAAGACGGGGTAGTTTGCGATTTCCTTGGCCGACTGAGCAGCAAGCTCAACCTGAGCCTTGACCAACGCGGTGATGAAAGGCTTGGATGCCTCGAGGCCTTCGGAGACAACAGCCTCGTTGGGCTTCTTGGCGCCGGCCTTGATGAGGTCCCAGCTGCCTTCGGTAGCTTCGGCCTCCACCATCATGATTGCGACGTCTTCGTTGCCCTTGGCATCTGTGACGACGCGACCCGCGACGATGAGGTCAAACACGGCCAGCTTGAGCTGGTCGATGGTGGGGAATGCAACCCACTGGTCGTCGATGAGCGCGAGGCGCACACCGGCAATGGGGCCGCTGAAAGGCAGTCCCGAGATCTGGGTCGATGCGCTGGCAGCGTTGATGGCCAGAGCGTCGTAGAACTCACCAGGAGCGATGGACAGAACGGTGATGACAATCTGTACCTCGTTGCGGAGGCCCTCAACGAACGAGGGGCGCAGGGGGCGGTCGATGAGGCGACATACCAGGATGGCCTCGGTCGAGGGGCGACCCTCGCGACGGAAGAATGAACCGGGGATCTTGCCGGCAGCGTAGCTACGCTCTTCTACATCCACCGTGAGGGGGAAGAAGTCAAAGTTGTCTTTGGGCTGCTTGCTCGCCGAAGTGGCTGAGAGCAACATGGTCTCTTCGTCGAGGTAGGCCGCTACTGCGCCCTGAGCCTGCTGTGCGAGGCGACCGGTTTCGAAGCGGATAACGCGCTTGCCGTACTTGCCGTTGTCGAGGACTGCCTCGGCGAACTTGATTTCTGGACCTTCCATTAAGGTCTTTCTCCTTTGTTTATCGTCGTCGTCCCGTGTGGACGGCGACTCATACAACGGAGCAGTGCAGGGCAGAACAAAGACACGCAAAACACGCCACAATGGCGGGACTTTCATGAGGCTCTGTGCTGGCCACCAGTAGAAATCCACCGACCGAGTCGGGAAACCACCACCGAAGACCAGCTAACTAAACTGCCTACTCCGTCTCTTAGGGTAGCAGAACACCCTGAAAATGCCCCCAAGGCACATGAATGGCGGGTTAACTCATGGATGGGGTCGTTGCCTTAAGAGACAAATGGGCCGATCTCCTGTGCGGAGACCGACCCAATTGATCAAGAATCAAAAGTTCAAGATGAACTATCTGAAGAAGATTAGCGACGCAACCCTAGACGCCCGATGAGCGTACGGTAACGCGTGATGTCAACGCTGGAAAGGTATCCCAGCAGACGACGACGCTGACCAACGAGCAACAGCAGTCCACGACGCGAGTGGTGGTCGTGCTTGTGCTCCTTGAGGTGCTCCGTCAGGTCAAGAATGCGCCTCGTGAGGAGGGCAATCTGTACTTCGGGGGACCCTGTGTCACCGGGGTGCGTTGCGTATTCTTCGATGATCACCTTTTTGACGTCTTGTTCAAGTGCCATAGTTGGGATCCCCTCTCTTATTACTCGTTGCGCGGTGCCACCAACCTGATGTTGTGGCGCTCTTTGTCCGCGGCCGTTAGACGGCAACTACCCAAGACTACCAGAGGTGCCGATAGAGTCTGACCCATCACAGCTTTCGGCAACGAGCCAACAGCAACCCGCAACCGGAAACCCCACAGATTGAGAACCTCCCATGACCTTCTTCGAATCGATCAAAGCCGTTCTCACCAACTACGCGGGATTCACGGGACGCGCAAGCCGCTCCGAGTACTGGTGGTTCTTTCTCTTCACGGTCATCGAGGGCACAATCTTCAGCACCCTGTCGGGCGGGAATAACTCAAGCTTTTTCGGAGTCGTGGGTACCGTCGTCTCCATCGCCCTTCTCGTTCCCTCGCTGGCCGTAGGCGCTCGTCGCTTGCAGGACATCGGTCGCTCGGGCTGGTACCTCCTCTTCGCCTTCATCCCTCTTGTTGGCATCATCATCTTGATCGTCTGGTGGGCGCGCGCCGGCGACCCCAGTGACAACGCCTTCGGAACTGCTCCCGCAATCCCCGTTCGCCCGGCGGCTTCGTAAGTTCAAAGAGGACATCTCGTCGCATTCGTGCCACGATGGAACATGATCTCTGAAGACAAGAGTCGAATTTCGCACTTAAGCGAAGAAGCTTCTTGGGCATTTCTCCTGAGCGAGACTGTCGGACGGCTAGCCGTCACCGACGGTGCCCAACCCGACATATTTCCCCTGAACTATGTAGGACACGAAGGAAAAGTGTATTTTCGCACGGGCGAGGGAACCAAGCTTCACCAACTCGTTGTTGACTCACACGTTGCTTTTGAAGCAGACGGTTCTGACGATACGACTGCCTGGAGCGTTGTTGTCAGTGGAAGCGCTCGAGCAATCGAATCTCCGGACATGGTTGAGGTCCTGAATGGTCTTCCACTTCCGCCGTTCGCCCCAACACTGAGTTATGTCTGGGTAGAAATTAAGCCAATCGAGATGCGGGGGCGAAGCTTCACGATGGACCCTGAACTCAAACATAATTAGTGCCCAATACGCTGAAGATCGTCGTTCACGTTAAGCTCGGAAGCCGCAAAGGCCCATTGGTCGAGACCGACTCTGAGGGGCAGCTCACCATCTTCGTGCGAGACAAGGCCATCGACGGCAAGGCTAACGAAGGTGTCATCTTGGCGTTGGCGGATCATTTTGGCGTCGCAAAATCTCACATCACGATTACGCGGGGTCATACGGCACGCATCAAACAGGTCGTCATCGAC
>CANEXL010000114.1 GCA_947443745.1 Microbacteriaceae bacterium
GAAAAATTTGATGACCTGAAAATCGTTGCCAAAGCAGATCACGTTGCCGAAGCCAAGAAATGGTTCACGCCCGAAGAGCTTGACGTGCTGATCTTGGACATTGAATTGCCGGATGGCAATGGCTTTGGGCTGGGAGTGCAGATGCGCCGGCAGAATCCGGCACTCGGAATTGTCATGCTGTCTAGTCGGGACGTGCTGGAACTCCTCCTGGCACTGCCCGCCGAGGAACGCAAGGGGTGGAGTTACCTCACCAAAGAGGCCACAAAATCACTGGACTACCTTGCCTCCGTCATCCGGGCCACGGCCCAGGGGGAGGTCATCATCGATCGTTCCCTCACGGATCGTTCCCGGGCGAAAGCGGGGACGGGAGTCGCCACACTCTCCCGACGCCAATTTGATGTTCTGCGAGCCGTCGCCCGGGGTGAGAGCAATCAAGGGATTGCGGACGAGCTGGGAATCGCCGCAAACTCGGTGGGTAATCACCTCATCGGGATCTATGACGCTCTCGGCATTCCGGCGGGTAAAAATGCCCGCGTGGCATCCGTGCTGGCATTCTTGGAAAGTACGTCTCGGTAGCAATGGCTCGGGGAACAGGCGCGCTGGCGAGTGCCCAAGCGATCCCCGTCAGACGACGCGTCAACTTTGATGGCGCCCTAACGACCTCTCAGGCCGTTGTCCTGCCCGTGTTGCTGATCTTGTCGTTGAATTCCTCCCCTGCTGGACTCTCCCTCGCCACCACCAGCCCCGGGGGAGTGCTTTTCATCATCGTCGCGTCGGGTGCACTCTCGTGGCTTCATTTCACGCTCGCCGGGCTGGCGCTCCAGCGCTGGCGTCCTCACCTAACCCTTTCTCGCACAATCTGGGTGGCCATCCTTTTTGCCAGCACAGAGATGTTGCGCACCACGCTCATGCACCTTCTGGCCCTCGCCTTGGGGATGGACTCGGAACCGCAGTGGGTTTTTCGGCTGATTTCGGCGGCGGCTTCCGGGCTCGTTTTCTTCGGGGTGCTGTCAACAGTGCTGAACGACATGGTTGTCTATCGAAGCGCCTACCGACGACTCGCGGAGCAACGCATCCGGTTGCAAACCTCGCTCGCGACGTCCGGAGCCAACCTCATCGCGACCCGCGTCCAGACTCTCACCGCGGTGCGGTCTCGGTTGGAGGAAGCCTTGGTGGTGACGCTCGCCGAAACCCGAAAGGCTGTGCCGAGTGACATTGCTGTTATCGATGAACTCTTTAGGGTTGCCGATGAGGTGGTTCGCCCGTTGAGTCACCAACTTTTTGATGTCCCTCTGAGGTTCGAGGAGCTCACCGCCGACATCAAAGTTCCTCGCGCACGACTTGGCGCAGTTCTGAAAGACGTCACAAAAAATCCGTTTCGGCCGGGCGCAATGGGGACTCTCGCCGCGCTCCTTTCAGTTCCCGTCCTCTTGCTTTCTGCGTCGCCATTGCGGGCCATTACGATTGCGGTGGCTTTGGGGTTTGTCATTCTCATCAATTGGCTTGGCCGTCGTCTCCTCACGCCGTACCTCACACGTCTCGGCCTCGGCTGGCGAATTCTTGGTCTGTCCCTGGTGTTCTCCCTGTCGGCAGCGGTCTTGGCAATCGCAATTTTTAACGCCGTCTTCCCCTATTCGGGGGCAATCCTTGTTTTCGGTTTCTATGGCGTCGTGATCGGATTGACAGTGGGGTGGCTCGTCACCTTCACGTCAGGGCTGGGAGACGCCCGAAGCACCATGCTCGCGGAGGCTGCCAGTGTCAACAACGAGCTGTATCGGTTTAACGTGCGCGCGCAATCGCAGCTGTGGGTAGCTCAAAAGAATCTGGCAATCACCGTTCACAACGACGTTCAGACCACTCTCATCGCGGCGGCTCTTCATCTGCAACGGGCGATGGAATCCGGTACTCCCGCAAAGGTCGCCATGCCCGATGTCCGGCGTCTCCTCAATCAAGCCCTTGACCTTGCTATCGGTGCCGCTGAAGAGAGGGGTCCCCAGGATGTTCTGGAGCGGGCAAACGAGAAATGGGGCGGTCTGATTGAGGCGTCTCTGGAAATTTCTCCCGCCGCCGGCGAGCTCTTGGCTCGTGACTCGGTGGGCATCCGCATTTTCGAAGACCTTCTTGTGGAATTCATGACGAATTCGGTTAAGCACGGCCAGGCGAATCAGGTAAAGGTAATGCTCTCGGCCGAAAACGACCGCACCTTGCTGCTCGTTATGACCAATAACGGCGCCCCCATCGATGCGCACCGCACGTCGACAGGCCTGGGTTCTCGCCTTCTCGACGCGCTGACGCTCAATAGCAGTGTGACGGATGTTCCGGGAGGCGTTCGGCTGACGGCCACGATTCCCATCGGGACTCAGGTTCTCGCGGGGGCGGACGCCTAGAATTGGCCTCGTGAGCAAAGCAGACCTTTCCAAGCAGCCCGGCGACGTTTCGGCCATGTTCGACGACGTGGCGAAGGGATACGACCGCACCAACACGTTGCTCTCCGGAGGCAACGCGGGCCTGTGGCGCATCTCCACGACGCGTGCCGTCAACCCCCAGCCGGGTGAGCGAATCCTTGACCTCGCCGCAGGCACGGGAACCAGCAGCGCCTCGTTGGCCCGCTCAGGGGCCCACGTCGTTGCCGCAGACTTTTCCCCCGGCATGCTGGCCGTAGGTCGTGCCAAGCATGGCGAAAACCCCTTGATCGAATTCGTCGAAGCGGATGCCACACAGCTCCCCTTCGCTGATAACGAGTTCGATGCCGTCACAATGTCTTTCGGTCTGCGGAATGTAATTGAACCGAAGAAGGCGCTCGCCGAGTTGTATCGCGTGACCAAGCCCGGTGGCCGCATTGTCATCTGCGAGTTCTCTACTCCTCCGGTTGCCCTTGTTCGCGCCGGCTACAACGCATACCTTCGCAAGGTCATGCCGTTCTTCGCCGCCATTTCCAGCACCAACTCCGAGGCCTATACCTACCTCGCCGAATCCATCGAGGATTGGCCTGAGCAGACGACATTGATGGCCTGGATTCGCGAGGCCGGCTTCACCAATGCCGCCTATCGAAACCTCACCGCGGGCGTCGTTGCCCTGCACCGTGCTGTTAAGCCGCTTTAGCGCGGATTCGGAGAGAAGGGGCCTCTTCGGCGCTTTCATCCTCAGCCGCACCCAGCCTCGCGCGACTAGGCTAAACACGTGAATGCGAGCCCTGTCGGAGTAACCGGAGTAACCGGTCGCCTGACCCTGCGCCAGCGCCTTTTCGCCTCGCCTGAGACCAAGTATCTCTCCGACGTCATCGATGCCGGTGTCGCCAAGATTGAGGCCGGTCTCGACGCCGATCTTCATTTTGCGGATGCCTTGGCAGACGTCACCGGTCGCTACCTCTTGGAGGCCGGCGGCAAGCGCGTTCGCCCCATGCTCACCCTTATCGCTGCTCAACTGGGCAACGGCGCAACCCCCGAGGTCGTCTTGGCGGCTGAGGCCATCGAGATCACGCATCTTGCCTCGCTGTACCACGATGACGTGATGGATGAAGCCCCCCTTCGCCGGGGCGTTCCGAGCGCCCATGCCGTCTGGGGCAACTCCACGGCCATCCTCACTGGCGACCTCCTTTTTGCGCGTGCCAGCAGCCTGATGTCTCGCCTCGGGGAACGCGCCATCCTGTTACAGGCAGCAACGTTCGAGCGCCTCTGCCTCGGCCAGCTTCACGAGACGCTCGGCCCCCAGCCAGGTGAAGATGCCATTGAGCACTACATCCAGGTCTTGGCCGACAAAACGGGTTCGCTCATTGCCGCCGCCGCTCGCGTCGGAATCGTCTACTCGGGCGCTCCAGCAGAATACGAAGAGGCCGTGGTTTCCTTCGGCGAGAAAATTGGAATTGCCTTCCAGCTTGCCGATGACGTGATCGACTTAGCGCCGGCAAAAGACAAGACCGGCAAGAAGCCCGGTACAGACTTGCGAGCCGGCGTTCCGACGTTGCCCACGCTTCTGCTCGAGCGTCAGGCGCTGACCGACCCGGCCGCCGCTGCGTTGCTCACGCGCATCCGTAATGATATTGATGCCGGCACCCCCGAAGCAGATGCAGATTTTGACCTCGTTGTTCGCGAGGTCTTCGCGCACCCCGTGACGCAGGCCACGCGTGACGAAGCGCGCCGCTGGGCGTCAGAAGCCGTGGATGCCCTGGCTATTTTGCCAGCCGGCGCCGTCAAGCAAGCACTCTCGGCCTTCGCCGAACACATCGTTAGCCGCACCGCGTAGGGATTATTGCCGTGACCAAACTTCGCCTTGCCATCGTCGGCGCAGGCCCTGCCGGGATTTACGCCGCAGACATTGCGCTGAAAGCCGAGCGGGCGTTCGACGTGTCCATCGACCTGTTCGAGCAGTTGCCTGCCCCCTACGGTCTCGTTCGCTATGGCGTAGCCCCCGACCACCCCCGTATCAAGGGCATCATTACGGCCTTGCGTGAGGTACTCGATCGCGGCGACATCCGCTTCTTTGGAAACGTTCAGTACGGCGTCGACATCACGCTGGATGATTTGAAGACGCACTACAACGCGGTGATCTTCTCAACGGGTGCCATCAAGGATGCCCCCTTGAACATCCCGGGTGTCGAACTCGAGGGCAGCTACGGCGCGGCCCAATTCGTGAGTTGGTTCGACGGCCACCCCGACGTTCCCCGTACCTGGCCTCTGGAGGCAACCTCCGTTGCCGTCATTGGGAACGGTAACGTCGCGCTGGATGCCGCTCGCATGCTGGTCAAGCACGCCGCCGACCTCTTGTCCACCGAGATTCCGCCCAATGTCTATGAGGGCCTCGCCGCGAACCCCGTGACCGACGTGCACGTCTTCGGTCGCCGCGGTCCCGCGCAGGCCAAGTTCAGCCCCCTCGAGCTTCGTGAGCTCGGTGAGTTGCACGATGTCGACATGATCGTCTATGACGAAGACTTCGTTCTGGATGCTGCGAGCCAGGCCGCCATCGAGACCAACAAGCAGGTCTTCGTGCTCCACAAGGTGATGAACTCGTGGCGCGAGCGGGAGACCGGCGCGGCCTCGCGTCGCCTGCACCTGCACTTTTACGCCAAGCCCCTCGAGGTCGTCGGCGATGAAAACGGCCACGTTGCCGCACTTCGGTTCGAGCGCACGCAGCCCGACGGTGCCGGTGGCATGGTCGGCACGGGAGAGATTCGCGAGTTGCCCATTCAGGCGCTGTACCGGGCCGTGGGTTATTACGGCTCCCCGCTGCCCGAACTCCCCTTCGACGAGAAGCGCGGAACGATTCCCAACCGCGAGGGGCAGGTTGTTGGCGATGACGGCTGCATCGTTCCTGGCGTCTACGCCACGGGCTGGATCAAGCGGGGGCCCGTCGGCCTGATTGGTCACACCAAGTCTGACGCCATGGAAACGGTCAAGCACCTGCTGCGCGACCAGGCGCACTGGTGGGCACCGAGCTCTCCTGCGGAGGGTTCCGTGGTCGATCTTCTCGAATCACGCGGTGTGGAATTCACCACAATTGACGGCTGGGTCGCTCTCGATGAGCACGAAATCGGTCTCGGCGAGCCTCAGGGTCGTGCTCGCGTCAAAGTTGTCGACCGCGACGAGATGATCGCCATCTCACGACCGTAAGTTAGGCGCCGGTGCGGGCGCTCTCCTCGTCGGCGAGGGAAGGTTCGGTAGGTGTTGATGCTTTGTGGGCCAAGAACGCCTGGCGCATCCGAACAAGGTAATACAGGTTGATCAGGGCGATCGAGGCGTTCATGCCGACCATGGGCCAGGCTTCAATCAACAGGCTGTAGGCGACAACCATGAGGCATGCGACCAAGCTGATGATGCGCAGGCGCAACATGTTGGATTGCAGCAACGAGAACACGACCGCGCCGGAGCTGATCCACCCAAAGATATCGAGGGGACTCATCGAATCCACGCCGCAGCATGGCCGGTGGTGAGAGGCGAGTTCGTGCGC
>CANEXL010000115.1 GCA_947443745.1 Microbacteriaceae bacterium
AGGCCGACCTGCTCTCGGGCGTCACGCTCACCCCCGGGGCCGGAATCGACTTTGCTCAGCTCGGCATGGTGCTGCTCGGCGTGCTCGTGATCTACGTCTTCGCGTCGGTCTTCAGCTGGCTGCAGTCCTACCTGCTCAACGGTGTGGTGCAGCGCACCGTCTACCGCCTGCGTGAAGACGCCGAAGCCAAAATTCACCGCCTGCCGCTGAGCTACTTTGACCGCATGCAACGTGGTGAACTCCTCAGCCGGGTGACGAACGACATCGACAACGTCTCGCAAAGTCTGCAGCAGTCGATGAGCCAAATCATGACCTCGCTGCTGACGGTCATTGGTGTTGTCACCATGATGTTCATCATTTCGCCCATCTTGGCAATCGTCGCGTTGGTCACCATCCCCGTCACGATTCTCATCACTACGGTCGTCGCCAAGCGCGCCCAGAACCTCTTCGTGGCGCAGTGGAAAAACACGGGCGAGCTCAACGCAACCATTGAGGAGACCTTCAGCGGTCACGCCTTGGTTAAGGTGTTCGGTCGCCAAAAGGAGGTAACCGCGGTCTTCGCCAAGAAGAACGAGGAACTGTACACCGCCAGCTTTGGAGCCCAGTTTGTCTCGGGCATCATCATGCCCGCCATGATGTTTGTGGGCAACCTGATGTACGTGGTCATCGCCGTTTTGGGTGGCCTCATGGTGGCATCCGGCAGTCTGAGCCTGGGTGATGTTCAAGCGTTCATTCAGTACTCGCGCCAATTCACGCAGCCCCTCACGCAACTGGGATCGATGGCGAACGTCGTGCAGTCCGGTGTCGCCTCGGCCGAGCGTGTCTTTGATTTACTGGATGCCGAAGAGCAGACCGCCGACCTCGAACCGTCACAGAGCCCCACTGGCGACGTGGGCAAGCTCGTCTTCGACAAGGTGTCCTTTCGTTATGCGGCCGACAAGCCTCTCATTGAAGACTTGAGCCTCATCGCCGAGCCGGGCCAGACCATCGCCATCGTCGGTCCAACCGGTGCTGGCAAGACGACCTTGGTCAACCTGATCATGCGCTTCTACGAGCTGGACTCCGGATCCATCACGCTGGATGGCACCGACATTTCTCAGATGACCCGCAACGATCTGCGCTCGCGAACCGGCATGGTTCTGCAAGACACCTGGCTCTTTGGCGGCACTATTCGCGACAACATTGCGTACGGCCGCCCGGATGCCACCGAAGAAGAAATCATCGAGGCAGCAACCGCGACCTACGTGGATCGCTTCGTGCACACCCTCCCCGACGGCTATGACACGGTGTTGAATGACGAGGCCGATAACGTGAGCGCCGGTGAGAAGCAGCTCATCACCATTGCCCGCGCCTTCTTGGCCAAGCCCACGGTTCTGATTCTGGATGAGGCCACCAGCTCCGTTGATACTCGCACCGAGGTCCTGGTTCAGAAGGCCATGTCAGCTCTTCGGGCCGACCGCACGAGCTTTGTGATTGCGCATCGATTGTCGACCATTCGGGATGCCGATCTGATTCTGGTGATGGAATCCGGCCGCATCGTCGAGCAGGGAACGCACGAGCAGTTGTTGATCGCGAAGGGCGCCTATTCAGCCCTGTACAACGCGCAGTTTGCTGCTGCCCTCACCGATGAGGTTGACCCCGCGGCAACCACCGCCTAGTTTTTCGCGGTCTTTTTCACTGCCATTCCCAACCTCGCGAGACCGTCCTCAGCGTCTAGCATCGCGACGAGACCTTGGCGTTCCGACAAAGCAGCCATGGCCAGAGTGAGCCGACGAAGCTCGGTGGCTGAAAACGATAATCCTCGGAGTTCATTCACCGTCAGCATGTTGGCGAGAATGGCTATGTCCTCGAGATGGCGGTCGCGTTTTCTATCGCCCATCACGGTGTAGGCCGCGGCTTTGACTGCGATGGCTCCGGGCAAAGTCGGGCAATAAATGACTCCCGAAACGTCGCCAAGGCGAACCTCGATGGCTTCCGCGGTATCCAGTGCACCCTGGGCGCCGGGCGCTTGAATGGTTGTTCCCCCACTCACGCCTTTCCGAAGTGCTGCCCTTTCGCCGATCCCGGTTGGAATCAACACATCGATTTGGGCATTGTCGCGTTCCCAGCGGTGCTGATGGCCTTCCATGCTTTCACCGGATGATGCAAAACCAATGGTGTGCAAGGCCGTGGTGAAGCGCAGGAGCATGTCTCCGCTTGATCGAATGTCGAGCACTGCATCTCCGTCATTCGTGGCGCGTAGCCCCCGAACTCCGCGTTCCCAACCGTGCAGGTGAACCATCTGGCCGCCCACAACACACCACCCGGTGGGGACGAGCACCGATAACTCGATCAATGCTCTCCAGGATGCCTCCTGGTCGGCCGGCATATCAGGAAGCTGAACGAACCTCACAGCGCCACCGACGCGAGAAGTCGCTCAGCTTCACCATGTTCTCGAGGCCGCGCATAATCAGCTAAATCTGCAATCACGAGCCCCAGCGGTGCGTCGCTGAATGATATTTGCGCGACATGCAACCGAACGTTGGATGTCGACCAGGAACCCTCCAGCAGAAACCAATCCCCCATCAGAGATTCCAGGTCGTCAGGCCGAACATAGGCTTCAAGTTCCTCACCCGCTGACATTCTCGAACGCGGGTCACTAATCCCTGACAGGATGAGTCGCTTGTCAAGGCGAACCTCTTTCACCGTCTCGGGTCTCGCGCGAAGTGAGACAGTGCGCGCCCGTTCGCGAAGAAGTGATGACAGTTGTGGGATCACATCGTCGCCGTTGCGCGCATGGTTCACGAGAGTCTTCAGCCGCGACCGAAGTCTCGACCTCTCTGTTGGGCCCAGGTGTGGTGATTCTTGCCCCGACATGAGATCAATAAGCCCCCAAGCCATGCGTGTGCTCATGGGACGCGCCAGCCGAGGACTTCTGAGAATCTCGCTCTGATCGATAAGCCACTGGCCGCCTACGCGACGAGCGGAAATTTCACCCGCCGCAATCAGCTGGAGAACTCGCCGAGGCGACAGACCTCGCATGCGGGCAATTTCTGCGACGGAAGTTTCCATAACACAAATATACGGCAAACGGTATAAAAGTGTATATAGCCCAAAATAATTCAATGCCTCAGTGTCGTGAACAACGAACGCCGACCGCGTAGCAACTGTGCGCGGCTTTTCAAGACGCCGGGCAGCAGTCGTGGTTTGCTAAGGGCTGTGAACACCATCGTCGGCGCCCCCGCACCTCTTATTCGTGGTCGACTTCTTACCTTTGCGGGAATCTTTCTCGTGTCTGCAGGGCTCCGGGCTGCTGTCACGTCCGTGTCGCCGATCATGGCATCCATCGAAAAGGATGTTGCCTTCACGCCCTTCACCGTCGGCTTGCTGGGCATGATGGCGCCGCTCACGTTCGCCGTTGCCGGGTCGCTGACCCCACTGGTTGCCCGACGAATTGGCCTGGAATGGTCCATGGTGGTGGCCGCCCTCTTCATGGGGCTCGGGCAAATTCTTCGAGCAACGTCCACGGACCCCACGGGATTCTTGGGGTGGACGATTGTCGCCATGGCGGGAATTGGCGCCGCCAACGTGCTGTTGCCACCGCTGGTCAAACGATTCTTCCCCGACCGCATTTCCACAATGTCATCGGTGTACATTGTGGTGGCCGTCGCTTCCTCGATCGTTCCGGCCTACTTTGCGGTGCCCCTTCAGCAGGCAACGGATTGGCGCATCTCCATCGGTAGCTGGGGCCTCATCGCCGTCATCGCAGCGGTGCCCTGGCTGGGAACCCTGTATAGGGAAAGAGGATCCGACCTCACCTACGCGGTCGCGCACGCCCCCGGAGTGGCCAAGCGTGTGTGGACGTCTCCCACCAGCTGGGCGATGACCCTCGGTTTCGCCGTGGCAGCATTCCAGACCTATGCCATGTTCGCGTGGCTTCCCGTTATTTTGCAGGAGCGATCGGGGCTGACCGATACCGAGAGCGGCATCATGCTCGCCGTCTATGCGGCGATGGCACTCCCCATGGGATTCTTCATTCCCCGCCTTATTCGGCGTCTGGAGAACTTGTTTGGAATGTTCGCAGCGGCATCCGCCTTCTTCGTTATTGGGGACCTGGGGCTGTGGCTGCTTCCCGACACAGTGACGTGGCTTTGGGTTGTTCTCGCCGGAGTCGGTCCCGCGCTGTTCTCGATGAACCTCGTTATGATTGCGTATCGCACCGCGACGCAAGCCGGCGCCGTCGTGCTGAGCGGCATGGTGCAGGGGGTCGGCTACGCGCTTGGTGCGGTTGGGCCTCTCCTGATTGGCATCCTGCACGGTGCCAGTAACGATTGGAGCGGCGAGTTCGCGCTTCTTGTGGGGGTTGGATTACTGCCACTCATTTCAGGGTTTATCCTGCGACGCAAGAGCACCGTCGACGAGCCACGACCGTCCTAACCGACGACGAGCATTCCGTTTGGGATTCGCTAGAATAGACGAATGCACGAACGCCGTTCACGCGGCGTGGGCCTCTAGCTCAGTTGGTTAGAGCATCGGACTTTTAATCCGAGGGTCAAGGGTTCGATCCCCTTGGGGCCTACCAGTAAAACAAAGGGAAGTAGCCTCATGGTTACTTCCCTTTGTACGTGGCCGGCACACTATTTGACACCCTGTCTGCCGCCCTATTTGACGGGTGGCGCAACGAAGAAAATCGGCAGCCACGTGGGGTGGTGGGCATACACGAGCACGAGAAAGACGACGACGTCAAACAGCAGGTGCACGGTGACGATGTAGAACACGGAGCGACTCTTCGTGAAAATCCAGCCCTGAATCAGGGCGAAGGGCAGCGTCAGAGCCGGGCCCCACGACCGATAGCCGAGCTCCCACAAGAACGACACGAACACGATTGCCTGCAGCACGTTCGCAATCCAGAACGGGAAGTGCCGCCGCAGCAGGGCGAACACGACACAGATGAAAAAGAGTTCGTCCCAGATGCCGACGAAGCCCACACCCACGAACAGGCGGGCAATTTCGCTCGGTGTTTCGATGGTCGGCCAGTTGTGGTAACTCCCCGAGGTGATGAAATATATTGGCAGAATGCTATAGCCGAGCACCAGGACTGCGGCGAGCCACGTCCATTCCCCGCGCGACCAGGGCTCCCCCGGTCGCCCCGGGAATCGAACGACGTGCTCGCGAAACACCCACCGGCTCATGGCGTAGGGAAAGACCACGCACACCGTGAGCACGGCACCCATCAGCGCGATATTGCCCCACTCGAGGTTTGCCTCCACGGAGATGAGGCTGATCGCAACGAGGGGAACGGCAATGAGGGAGAGGTCTCGCGCGAGGGAGCGATTGAGCGAGAAGGCGATAACCAGACCGGCGAGCAGTGCTCCATACCCAATCCACGCAAACGTAACGGAGCCGCGGGCAATTTAGA
The DNA here is from genome assembly GCA_947443745.1 of Microbacteriaceae bacterium. Classification (GTDB taxonomy): domain Bacteria; phylum Actinomycetota; class Actinomycetes; order Actinomycetales; family Microbacteriaceae; genus Alpinimonas. Next base: position 5,399 of record CANEXL010000115.1, read on the forward strand.
GAGCTGGCGCGGCTGAGACCACCACGATGCCAGCGAGCACCTCGCCGAACCGAGTTCGTGAGGGGTTCATGACTCCAGCTTAAGACTCGGGCCTCTCACAACGACGTCCGTGAGAAAATGACATTCAGAAGGCCCTGTCCGCGAACGGCTCGCTCAATTTGCTGGCGAAGCAGACGCTGGATGCGCGGAGCGAACGCCCCCGTGTCACCCCCAAGGTGCGGGGTGATGAGGGTGCGGGGCGACGTCCAGAGCGGATGATCAGCGGGAAGCGGTTCCGGGTCAGTGACGTCGAGCGCCGCCATAATGCGCCCGGTGGAAAGCTCCGCCACGAGGTCGGTGGTGTTCACGACCGGACCTCGCGATACGTTCACCACGAGGGAGTCGTCCTTCATCAGGGACAAGAAGCGCGCATCCACCATTCCCCGGG
>CANEXL010000116.1 GCA_947443745.1 Microbacteriaceae bacterium
GTAGTCGCCCGCAACCCGGATGCCCGATGCCGTTGCCGGAAGAATCGTGGCTAATCGTCGCGCCAAGCTGCCGAGTGATTCGGGGACAGCCACGTCTCCAACGCGACCAATGCCCACAGATGCTGTCTCACCAACCGTAATCGGTGATGTCTTGAGAAGGCCAAGTTTCTGAGCAATGACATCGGAGACGCCATTCTGCACAACATCCGCATTGGTGTGACACCCCAGAAGGGCTATGCCGCTCCGAATGAGTTCGGCGATGAGGTGCCCCTTGTACGTCTCTTCAGCAACCGTTGTTACCCCTCTAAACAAGAGGGGATGATGCGTCAAAAGCAGGTCAGCTTTCACCTCAACGGCCTCACGCACGGTGGCTTCCACGGCATCGACAGCTAACAGAATGCGTTGAATCTCAGAAGAATCTCGCCCAATGGTGAGCCCTGGAGAATCCCACGCTTCGGCGCCACTGAGCGGCCACAGCTCGTGGGCGGCGGAGACGACATCGCTAAGAATTGGCACGAAATGAGCCTATCGGTCAGGTCAGCTACCGGAGATGAGGTCGTCGAAGCTCTTTCGCACAAAGACAGGAAGATCCTGTAGTTGGTTGCCAGAGACCGGCGCTGCACGGCGAGGGGACTTCTCAGTCGTCACATCTTCCGCTTCCGTCTCGACAGTGGTCCTAACGTCGGCTTCAGGGATAACTGGGTCAACGGGAACTTCTTCAACGACAATTTCTTCGGAGACGACTTCTTCGGCGACAACCTCATCGGTGACGACAGGGTCCACGATGACGTTTCCCGTCGTCGAAACCGTTGGAGGGGTCATCAGCCGTGCCATTTCGGCCGTCGCGAACATCAGCGGCATCGGCGCAAGAGTGCGCACCAGCATTGGTTCCGCAGCAGGCGCCGCGACAGACTCTGCAACTGGATGCGTCACAAGAGGGCTGGTCGCGACCGCAGGCGGCGCATCGACCGAGCGAGCGGGTAATCCGCGCATGGCCAGGAGTTGAGCCTCCAAAATGGTGGCGAGATCTTCGTCCGAGTGCGGCTCAAACTTGTTATCGCTATTCTTTGGCATCGTCATTTTGCCCTCCCTGAAGCTCCTTGGAGCCTATACACAGAAGTCGGATGTCACCTACGTGACATCCGACTTCGAGAGTGGGCCCTACCGGGCTCGAACCGATGACATCCACGGTGTAAACGTGGCGCTCTACCAACTGAGCTAAAGGCCCTCGATGGAAAATCTTACAGGGCGGTCGAGCAAAGAACGAACTCCGGTGTCATCAGCTGGCACCGGAGTTCGAATTTGCTACAATGTTGCGAGAATTTCGGTGTAGGCAGAAAGCGAACGAGCTTCGCCAGGTGCCGTGATGAACTCACCAGCGATGGTTCCGTCCTTTGCGATCACAAAAGTCGCACGATTAGCAATTCCAGCCTCTTCGACAAATGCGCCGTATGCCTTTGCAACGTCACCGTGGGGCCAGAAGTCGGAGAGGAGTGAGAAGTCGTACTTCTCTTGATCAGCGAAGGCGCGCAATGTGAAGTGCGAGTCAACGGAGACGCCGATGAGCTCGATGTTGGCATCCTTGAACATTGCGAAGTTATCGCGAAGTTCACAGAGCTCACCGGTGCAAATTCCGCTGAACGCAAGGGGGAAGAAGACGAGGACGACGGCCTTCTTATTGGTGAAATCTGACAGGCTCACGGTTTCGCCAAATTGGTTTTTCAAGGCGAATGCGGGAGCGGGGGTGCCGATGGCAAAACTCATGAAGAAAACTCCTAGTTGTTGTTGGGGGACTACATCACAATCCTAGAGCCGTTGTGGAATGGCGCCATAGAGTCAGGATTGTTCTTGCGTGCACAACGCTCGCTAGAGTTGTTGCTGAGAGAATCGCTTCCGCAACCCGGAAGCCCTCTCCAATCCCGTATGCCAGGCACGATCTGCCTGCTGAGAAAGAGGTTGTCATGGGCGTAAACGATCAAGATCCATACTCGGTTTCTAACTACGATGAGGATCCGAGCGAGACGTCGGAGTGGACAGAGTCGCTCGACGCCGTTGTTGACGAGCGTGGCCACGGCCGCGGCCGCGACATCATGCTCAGCCTGTTACGTCGCTCAAAAGAGCTGCATCTCGGTGTACCGATGGTTCCGACCACGGACTACATCAACACCATTGCCCCAGAGAACGAGCCAGCCTTTCCTGGTGACGAAGACATTGAGCGCCGTTACCGCGCGTGGATCCGCTGGAACGCCGCCATTCTCGTGCACCGCGCACAGCGTCCGGGCATTGCTGTCGGTGGCCACATCTCCACCTATGCTTCCTCGGCCTCGCTCTACGAAGTGGGCTTCAACCACTTCTTCCGTGGCCAGAACCACGCTGGTGGTGGCGACCAGATTTTTGTTCAGGGCCACGCGTCCCCCGGAACGTACGCCCGTGCCTTCCTTGAAGGTCGCCTCACCGAGAATCAACTCGACGGCTTCCGCCAAGAGAAGTCCCACGCTGGCGGAGGACTCTCGTCCTACCCTCATCCTCGCCTCATGCCTGATTTTTGGCAGTTCCCCACTGTTTCGATGGGCCTTGGCCCCATCAACGCCATCTACCAAGCCCAACTCAACCGCTACCTCACGAACCGAGGCATCAAAGACGCATCCGACCAGCAGGTATGGGCGTTCTTAGGCGACGGTGAAATGGATGAGGTCGAAAGCCGCGGTCAGCTACAAGTTGCCGCCAACGAAGGTCTCGACAACCTCAATTTCGTCATCAACTGCAACCTCCAACGTCTCGATGGCCCCGTTCGCGGTAATGGAAAAATCATTCAAGAGCTGGAGAGCTTCTTTAGAGGCGCCGGCTGGAACGTCATCAAAGTTATCTGGGGCCGCGAGTGGGACACCCTGCTCGAGAATGACAATGAAGGCGCCTTGCGCAATCTCATGAATGACACCCCCGATGGTGACTTCCAAACCTACAAAACTGAAGACGGCGCGTTTGTTCGCGAGAACTTCTTTGCACGCGATCCTCGGGCGCTCAAACTCGTTGAAGGCTACACAGACGATGAAATCTGGGGCCTCAAGCGCGGCGGTCACGACTACAACAAGGTATTTGCGGCTTTCAAGGCAGCCAGTGAGCACAAGGGGCAGCCAACCGTCATCCTGGCCCACACCATCAAAGGCTACGGTCTCGGTCGCACCTTTGAAGGGCGCAACGCGACGCACCAAATGAAGAAGGTCAGCCTTCCCGACTTGAAGATCATGCGTGACTTCCTCAAGATTCCCATCACGGATGCCGCGCTCGAAGAAAACCCCTATCAGCCCCCGTACTTCAACCCCGGTGCCGACGACGAAGGCATCCAGTACATGCACGAACGCCGTCGTGAACTTGGCGGTTACATTCCCGAGCGCCGTTCCAAGTACACGCAGGTTGCGCTTCCCGGTGATGACGCATACAAGATTGCGAAGAAGGGATCCGGTACTCAAGAAATCGCCACCACTATGGCCTTCGTGCGTTTGCTCAAGGATCTCATTCGCGACAAGGAATTTGGTCACCGCATTGTGCCCATCATCCCCGACGAGGCGCGCACCTTTGGCATGGATGCTTTCTTCCCCAACGCCAAGATTTACAACCCCAACGGTCAGCACTACATGTCTGTCGACCGAGACCTCCTTTTGGCTTACAAAGAAGACCCGACCGGCACCATTTTGCATGTCGGAATCAATGAAGCTGGTGCTCTTGCCGCTTTCACTGCCGTCGGAACGTCGTACTCGACTCAGGGAGAGCCCCTGATTCCGATTTACGTTTTCTACTCGATGTTCGGCTTCCAACGCACCGGTGACGCACTCTGGGCTGCCGGCGACCAGATGGCCCGAGGATTCGTTATTGGCGCCACGGCAGGCCGAACCACCTTGACCGGTGAGGGCTTGCAGCACGCGGATGGGCACTCCCCCGTTCTCGCTGCGACCAACGCTGCTGTCATCTCTTACGACCCCGCCTACGGCTATGAAATTGGTCACATTGTGCGCGCCGGCCTGGACCGCATGTATGGGGGAACTCACGTCGATCCCAACGTTATGTACTACATCACCGTCTACAACGAGCCAATCGTCCATCCAGCAGAACCAGAGAATCTCGACGTTGCTGGATTGCTCCGGGGCCTTTACCGCGTCAAGGAATCCCCAATTGTTGGTCAGAAGGCCCAATTGCTCGCATCGGGTGTTGCCGTGCCCTGGGCTCTCGAGGCTCAGCAACTCCTTGCGGACGACTGGGGAATTTCAGCCGATGTGTGGTCGGTAACCTCGTGGGGCGAATTGCGCCGCGACGGTTTGGCCGCCGATGAGTTCAACTTTATGAACCCAGAATCTCCTGAGCGTGTGTCGTACGTGAGCGAGACCCTGCAGGCAACTGAGGGTCCAATCGTTGCTGTCAGCGATTACGACCACATGGTTCCCGATCTGATTCGCCCGTTCATCCCGCGCGACTACGCAACGCTGGGAGCGGATGGATACGGTTTCTCCGATACTCGCGCGGCAGCCCGACGCTTCTTCAAGATTGACGGGCCTTCTCTCGTCGTCAAGACGCTGGAACAGCTAGCTCGTCAAGGAAAGATTGATCGATCTGTTGTACGCCAAGCCATCGAGCGTTACCGACTGAACGACGTGAATGCCGGAACAACGGGTTCAGCCGGCGGCGAGAGCTAGAAAGCGAACATGGCGTCGCATCAGACCAAAGCTGAAACTCTGGCGTGGCTTCGAACGATTTCAGGCGAGCTTGCAACTCTGACGGTCAAACGTCTAGAGGACACGCTCTCGTGGTATCGGGACATGCCTCCCGGGCGCCGCTCAGCCGTTGGTCTGGTTGCGCAGGCGGGCATCACGTCTTTTATCTCGTGGTACGAAGACTCGCAAACGACACCCTGGGTTGCGTCGGATGTTTTTGGAGCGGCTCCCAGAGAGCTTCTTCGCTCGGTTAGCCTTCAACAAACTCTCCAACTCATTCGGGTGACCGTTGAGGTTGTCGAGGACCGCGTCAAAAATGACGGTGACCACCTGCGCGAGGGGATCCTTCTCTACTCGCGGGAAATCGCCTTCGCCGCGGCGGATGTTTACGCTCGAGCGGCCGAGGCGCGTGGCCTCTGGGATGCCCGTCTAGAGGCACTCGTCGTTGACTCAATCTTGAGTGGCGAGTACGACGACGAACTTCCGAGCCGCATTGCAGCACTCGGGTGGCAAGGCCGCGGCGAAGTTTGTGTCCTTGTGGGACGAGCTCCCCGCCAACTGGAGGTCGACCGACTCCGGCGAACCGCCCGTCACCTCGAAGCAGATATTTTGATCGGGGTTCAGGGACGCCGTCTCGTTCTCGTCATTGGGCGCGCAGAGCCTCTTGACGATGAGACCCACTCGACCGCGTTGAGTTTCATGGACATGGCCAAGCAGATGGAACCCGATTTTGGCGAAGGCCATCTCGTGTTGGGGCCAGAAGTTCCCAGCCTGGTAGATGCGGTCACCAGTGCACGAGCCGCTCTGGCCGGATTCTCGGTCGCCGGGGCGTGGCGTGCAGCCCCTCGGCCCGTGGCAGCGGATGATTTGCTGCCCGAACGAGCCCTGGCCGGAGATCCGCTGGCGCGGGCAACGCTTGTCGAACGTATTTATACTCCGCTCAACGATTATTCGCCCGACCTTCTGA
>CANEXL010000117.1 GCA_947443745.1 Microbacteriaceae bacterium
ATTCCTCGCTTCCTGGCTCTTGAGCTTGCTAAGTCTTGCGAGGGAAAGACTCGGGCCTCGCTCGTAGTGGGCGACGGACTCGCCTATTCCAGGCGCCCTTCTACTGGGAGAGGGTGGCTCGATAGCGCGGTGAGGTTATGCCAGGAGACAGACTCAGACTTCCCTCGTGTGACGCCTCACGATCTCCGACACACGGCGGCCTCGCTCGGAGTGTCCGCTGGAGCCAACGTGAAAGTTATTCAAAGAATGCTCGGTCATGCTTCCGCAGCTATGACATTGGACATCTACGCGGATCTCTTCGATACCGATCTGGACATCGTCTCCGAGGCCTTGGAAACGGCCCGGAATGCGGCAAGTGTTGCCATTCTGTTGCCACGAGCCATTTAGGACAAAAGCAAAAGGCCCTTACTCCCTTATAAACAAAGGGAAGTAAGGGCCTTGCTATTGGCGGTCCCGGTGGGATTTGAACCCACGGTGGACTTTCACCCACACAACTTTTCGAGAGTTGCACCTTCGGCCGCTCGGACACGGAACCGTGGGATAGTTTACGCGAGAGCCCGCGGTGTGCACCAATCCGGTGTCAGTTGTCGCAAGTAGGCTTGCACCATGGCAAAAGCAACTCCAGGATTTCGCTGCACCGAATGTGGCTGGACCACCATCAAATGGGCTGGTCGCTGCAGTGAATGCCAGGAGTGGGGAACGGTCGTCGAGGCGACGACACAGACGGGCATCCTGTCGAAGATGGCACCGGTGAATGTGACCGCGGAGCGAATTGCCCGCCCCATCACGACGATTCCCGAATCAGGCGACGTTCAACATTGGCCGAGTGGCATTGGCGAGTTTGACCGCGTTCTCGGCGGCGGCATTGTGCCTGGGGCGGCAATCCTGCTCTCAGGGGAGCCCGGCGTCGGGAAGTCCACACTCCTCCTCGAGGTTGCATCGCGCGCAGCTGGTCAGGGTGCCCGCGTGCTCTACGTCAGTGCGGAGGAGTCTGTCAGCCAGGTGAGGCTGCGGGCGACCCGGACCGGTGCTCTTCATGACAATCTTTATCTCGCCGCGGAAACTGACCTTGCCACGATTCTGGGGCAAATCGATGCGGTGAAGCCTCAACTCTTGATCGTCGATTCCGTTCAGACAGTCGCGAGCTCATCCATTGACGGTCTCGCCGGGGGACCAAGTCAAGTACGGGAAGTAGCCTCCGTTTTGATCCGCGTGGCAAAGGACCGCGGTCTACCCGTGGTCTTGGTCGGCCACGTCACGAAGGATGGATCAATCGCAGGGCCCAGACTTCTGGAGCATCTGGTGGACGTTGTGTGCCAGTTCGAAGGCGATCGCCAAACGGCACTGCGATTTGTCCGTGCTCTGAAGAATCGATTTGGCCCGACGGATGAAGTGGGCTGCTTCGAAATGACCGGCGATGGCATTGCAGAAGTTCCAGATCCGAGCGGTCTCTTTCTCAGCCGTTCTCCAGCGCCTGTTTCTGGCACCTGTGCAACCGTTGCCATGGAAGGCCGTCGGCCGCTACCCGTTGAAATTCAAGCTCTGGTCGTTGCCTCCAGCGCCCCAAATCCGCGGCGCGTAACGAACGGGATCGACTCGTCGCGGTTGGCAATGCTCCTGGCTGTTCTGGAACGACGTGCCGGACTGTCGCTCTCCGACAAGGACGTCTATGTCTCTACGGTGGGCGGGGTACGGCTGACCGAACCTGGTGCCGATTTGGCGATTGCAATCGCGGTGGCCAGCGCCTTCAACGACAAACCAATTGCCCACAGCGTCGCCGCCTTTGGGGAGATTAGCTTGGCAGGCGAGATTAGACCTGTCTCATCGGGCAAGCAGCGAGAAGCTGAAGCGACACGTCTTGGGTTCACAACACGAATTGATCACGGCGCTGAGACACTCCGGGCGGCATTGCGCGCCGCCTTCGACACCACCAAAGATGCTCGCGAGAAAGAACTCGACGCCGCCTTCTAAACGTGTCGATTCTGCGCTCGCTGCGTTAACGTGAAACTGGCGCTGCACGCGAGGAGCCGCATGTTTCAGGCTTGCTCTGGCACTTTCTTTAGCAGTCCGAAATGCTCTATTTCATCCTCAGTGAGCATGCGCGAACGGATGAGAAAGCGTTTACCTTCGGGGGCTTCAACCGAAAATCCGCTCCCCCGACCGGGAACGATGTCGATGGTGAGATGCGTGTACTTCCAATATTCGTACTGTGACGCGGACATGTAGAACTCGATGGGATCTAGCCCTTCGACATGAAGTGTTTCGAGCAGGACATCCGCGCCTTCGCTGGTCATGAACATCCCCACTGGAAAACACATCGGCGAGCTACCGTCACAGCAACCCCCAGACTGGTGAAACATCAACCTTCCGTACGTGGTGGAAAGGTGACGCAGCATGTCCGCTGCGTCACCCGTCACCTCAACTCGCGAGTATGGCATTAGAAGAAGCCCATGGGACCTTCGGCGTAGCTGACGAGGAGGTTCTTCGTCTGCTGGTAATGATCGAGCATCATCTTGTGATTCTCGCGACCAATACCTGACTGCTTGTAGCCACCAAAAGCCGCGTGAGCGGGGTACTGGTGATAGGTATTTGACCATACGCGACCAGCTTGAATCGCCCGACCGGAACGGTACAGCGTGTCTGCACTTCGACTCCACACGCCGGCGCCAAGACCGTACAGCGTGTCATTTGCAATCTCGATGGCCTCGTCATAGTCCTTAAAGCTCGTCAGCGACAAGACCGGGCCGAAAATTTCCTCTTGGAAGATGCGCATCGAGTTTTTGCCCTCAAACACCGTGGGCTGCATGTAGTAACCGCCCGATAGTTCGCCCCCGAGATCGGAGCGCTCGCCACCGATGAGAAGCTTTGCGCCCTCTTGCTTGCCAATGTCGATATAGCTGAGAATCTTTTCCAGCTGATCGTTGGAGGACTGGGCGCCAATCATCGTGTTCGTGTCGAGAGGGTTGCCTTGGATGACCTTGGCAACTCGCTTCATTCCATCGGCAACGAAACCGTCGTAGATCGACTTCTGCACAAGAGCACGGGAGGGACAGGTGCAGACCTCGCCCTGATTGAGCGCAAACATCGTGAAGCCTTCTTGCGCCTTCTCGTAGTAACTGTCTTTTTGGGCTGCGACGTCTTCAAAGAACACATTGGGACTCTTGCCGCCAAGCTCGAGGGTTACGGGGATGAGGTTCTGACTTGCGTATTGCATGATGAGGCGACCGGTCGTCGTCTCTCCCGTGAACGCGATCTTTCGGATGTTATTGTGCGACGCGAGAGGAGCGCCGGCCTCAATTCCGAAGCCGTTGACGATGTTGAGCGCACCATCCGGGATCAGGTGCTCGATGAGTCCCATCAATACGTGAATGGACGAGGGAGTTTGTTCGGCGGGCTTGAGCACGATGCAGTTTCCCGCAGCGAGGGCCGGAGCAAGCTTCCAGACAGCCATCAGGATGGGGAAATTCCAAGGAATAATCTGGCCCACGACACCCAGAGGCTCATGGAAATGATACGCAACGGTGTCGTGGTCGAGTTCACCGATGCTACCTTCTTGGGCGCGAATGGCCCCGGCAAAATAACGAAAGTGGTCAATGGCCAAGGGGATATCGGCCGCCATCGTTTCACGAACGGGCTTGCCGTTGTCCCACGTCTCTGCAACCGCGAGGAGCTCGAGGTTGGCCTCCATAACATCCGCGATTTTATTCAGGATGATAGCTCGCTCCGTGACGCTAGTTTTTCCCCACGTCTCGAAGGCTTTCCATCCCGCTGCAACGGCGAGATCGATGTCCTTAGCGTTACCGCGTGCCATTTCACAGAAGACCTGGCCGGTGACAGGCGTGATGTTCTCGAAGTATTGGCCGGAGGATGGTGCGACATACTTTCCGCCAATGAAATTGTCATAGCGCGTCTTGTACGTCATTACTGATCCGGGTTTACCGGGGTTTGCATAGACAGTCATCGTGTCCCTTTCGACATCGTTGTCTTGGGTGCCATGTTAGGCAAACCTGACACTACGCAACGGAGGGTTGCAAAATGTTGCAGTGGCTAATCGGCCTCTAACCGTTCAATGTGCCCGACCACGCCAGCGCGTTTTGGAGACTTTGGCGGCAACAATCTGAGTGCGTTCTTCCAGACCTCAACATCATCAAGGGCATGCTCCGAATGGGCGTATTCCAGCAGCACGTCGACGGACGCATCGCTGAGAAGAGCTTCGCGAAGGTGACCCGCAACGCCGTCACGAATTACCTGAATCCCTGGTGCTCTCGACCCGGGCAGGATCGTTCCGCGGTATGCAGCCAAAGCCGCCCGGTGGGCGCCACGGTCGAGCAACGCGACCACTTGCTGAGCGTCTAGCTCTAGGGGCTCCGGCAGCCGGTACGGCTTGGACGTCGGTGCGAGCCCAAGTTGAAAGGAGTCGAGCAATTTACGCAAGCGAACCATTTCGGAGCGAATCGTGGCAACGCCCTCGGGCGATCCGTTGACGAGTTCGGTCAACCGCTCAGCGGAGAGTCCGGAGCGATTCCATGACAGGAGAGTCATGATTTCAGCGTGACGACGTGTCAGCTCGACGGTACGCCCGCCCAGACTGACGAGCGCGGTATCTCTTCCAAGGATGTGCATCGTCGGGCGCAGAGTCCTCGGTGTACCTCCGAGCGTTGGGGTTATTACCCGCTGGGCCGCAGGCACGACCGATTGCTCAAACGTTGCTGAGGGGGAATTGAAAAAGATCAATGGTGACTGCCGTTCGGTCCCGAGCTCTCCGCGGTCACCACCGCGTTGTGTCCGAGAACGGAAACGCTGCAGCATCAGTTCTGTTTCTACGGCGTGAGCCGTTGCTTCCATGAGGGGCATCGTGTGGCGGTCTACAGCTTGTTCCCCACCCGTAATGTCAATCACTCCGATGATGTCCCGCGTCTCGGGATCGTGGACCGGGACCGCCGTGCAACTCCATGCGTGAACAAGACGGTTGTAGTGCTCGTCTCGGCGAATTTGAATCGCGTGATCGAGCGCCAACGCCGTTCCCGGTGCCGACGTTCCCGCCACCGACTCACTCCAGTCAGCACCCTCAACAAACATCATTGACTCCGCGCCTCGCTTGAGACCTGGATCGCCCTCAACCCACAGCAAACGCCCCATGGCATCACCGACAGCCACGAGCATTCCCGAATCATCGTCGGCATCTTGCACGAGGAGTTTGCGGATAACGGGCATGACTGTCGCTAGCGGATGCGCTTGTCGGTATTGGCCTAGCTCGTCGCGGTCAAATTCGAGGGGCGACAGTAACCTGTCGGGATCCAAGCGCACTTTTTCGGCACGCTCCCACGATTCCCTAACGAGGGAGCGAATCTGCTTTGAGGCCGCGACATCACTGTCGGCCAACCAAGGGCTAGTCACGGAAGAAATCATAGCCCGAAGGATGAATTCGTTGAAGGGGCATTTCACCCAATAGAAGTGTGCACAGCACGAGGGTCAACTTGCAGGAAGAGACACTGATAAAAACTGACGGTTAACGCAAAATAGCCACCCAATTTCTTGGGTGGCTATTTTACAAATAAGTCCGGCGGTGACCTACTCTCCCACAGGGTCCCCCCTGCAGTACCATCGGCGCTGAGAGTCTTAGCTTCCGGGTTCGGAA
>CANEXL010000118.1 GCA_947443745.1 Microbacteriaceae bacterium
CGCCGTCGACGCGAGGCTGTTCGGCGTCTTCCAGGAGTCGCAACGAGTGCCAGTGCCACTATCGTCGTCGCGGCTGTTTTAGCGGGGAAGCTCGGCTGGGGTGCGGTCATGAAGTGGGTATTGCGAGACATTGATGCGGTTCAGATTCCAGAAACCGTGCTTCGGCTGACCACAACAACTCCCCCAATGGTTCGTCGCTGGCATGCGGCTGGTGTTGAGGTTCACGTGTGGACCATCAACGAGGAAATGGCAATGCAGAGGCTGATTGCCGCTGGAGTTGACGGGATTGTGACCGACCGCTGCGACGTGGCACACAGGGTCTTTGCACTGTGAGTTAGCTGTGAGGGTGGCTCCTGAGGGAACACTCCCCCACTCGCGGGTGTTGTCTTGATATAGACACCAGAGGAGGTTCCATATGTCTCAGAAAAGTCTTCGAGGTATTCGACTCGGAAGCCAGAGCTTACAAAGTGACATCGGTGTTGAGCTTTCGGAGCGCAAGCGGTGTGTGTACACGTGTGTTTCTTGTGGCCACGACGTTGCCCTCATGTTCTCTGCCGAGGCAGAGGCTCCTCCGACGTGGACGTGCCCCGTCTGCGGCGCTGATGCCCGTCTGACCGACGCTAATGGCATTCTCGTGGCACTTCCTGATGCTCCCGAAGAGAAGCCAGTTCGAACGCATTTCGACATGCTTCTTGAGCGACGTACGCGTGCGGAACTTGAAGTTCTGCTCGAAGATCGTCTGTCGTATCTTCGGTCGCGACGCGGTCAGGAAAAACTGGGCGCGTAGCCCTCTGACTCCAAAGAAAACCCTCGACGCGAGGTTCAGGCCGTTTGTGTGGCCGTGAGCCGGCGGCGGGGGTTTTTTATGATTACGAGAAACAGCCCGACGAGTCCGATCGCAATGATCGTGAGTTCAATTGTTCGTCCCCACGCCATGGCGGGAGTGACGGTGGTGCTCAGAGGAACATCGTTGAGCATGGCGTCAGCCGTGAACGTCGGCAACTGGTTGATGGTGGTGCCATCGGGGGCGATGATGGCACTCGTACCGACGGTGGAGATGTTGACCACGCTGCGCCCCGTCTCGATGGCGCGCAACCGCGCAATGGCGAGTTGTTGCACGCTTTCATCGGTGTGGCCAAAATCGGCATTGTTGGTCTGAGCGAGAATAATTTGAGCCCCGCCCGCAATCATGTCGTAGGCCTGCTGATCGTCGGAAATGTCGAAACAGATCGCGATCCCAGCGGGGATACCGGCGACGTCGACAACGTTGGGTCGCGTCCCCAAGCCGTAGTCGCGTGACACCAGATCAACGAGGTCGGGTTGAAGCGCTCGAAAGAATTCCCGATTCGGCATGTATTCGGCAAAGGGGACGGGGTGGATTTTGTCGTACTGTGCCGTCGCGCCTTTGCCCGCTTCCCACACCAGCGACGAATTGAAATATGTGTCGGGAGCCGGGCTCGTGATCGTGCCGACGACAACAGGGGCGTCGAAGGCGTTGCTGACATAGTCCAGCGTCTTGGCCGACATCGCGTTTCTCAACGGGTCAATGTCGGAGCCGTTTTCGGGCCAGACCACCATGTCGACTTTTTCGCCGGCGTACGGCAGGGTCGCCGAGACGTGATTCTGCAGAATTTCCCCGGGAGTGTATGTCGAAAAGAGCCCCGAATTTGAATTGCCTTGAACCGCTAGGACACGCGTGGAACCGGAGATGTTGACGGCAAACGGCGGAACCACGAGAGCAACAACCGTCGCCACGGCGAATACGGGCCAGACCTTGCGCGCCTCCCCCGATCGCAAGACTTGAAAGAGCACCGCAGCAAGAAGCGCCACGATGAAACTCAGCCCGGAGGTCCCGAGCCACGCGACAAGGTTGACGAAGGGGCCCTCCGACTGGGAGTGGGCGAGTCTGCCCCACGAGAAGCCGCCGTAGGGCCAGACGGAGGTGACAGCCTCGCGGGCCGTGAAGAGCGCCGCGAGAACAATGGGCACTACGCCATACCGCCCCCAGCGTGATGGCCAGCGAGTGTTTCCACGATTCAGCACCACGGCGAGAGCCATCGCTCCAAAACCGAAGAAGATTGTTTGGAGGCCGGCAAGCGCCAACCAGGGCACCGGGCCAAGGTAGAGGGTCAACCACTGAATCAGGGATCCCCAAAATGTTGCACCGCCAACGAGCCCGACGAGCAGGGCCGTCCACGGACCGCGCCCGACCAGAGACCACAGCAACAGAACCATGCCGATGAAGGCGAGAGGCCACCATCCGCGTTCAGGGAAGGATGCTTCCAATGCAAAGCCGCTGACCGCTGCCAGAATCAGGGCAAGCCACAGCTTGAGGGGACGAAGGAGCGCGCTCATCTAGCCCACCGTGGAGTAGGCCACGATGCCGCGGCGAACGTTATCGAGGGCAGAACGAGCGGTGCGAGCAAGATCCCCGTCGCCAACGTTGGAAAGTTGATCGAGAAGATCGATGGTTTGCTTGGACCACCGCACGAAGTCCCCCGCGGCCATGTCCGCATCGAAGAGCACGTCGTCGAGCCGACCACCCTTCGCCCAGCCGTGCATCGCTTGGCACAGCCCCGTCGACAGTGGGTTTCCGCCCGGGAGTTTGTGGTGGTGCTCGAGCTCATCGAGTTCGGCGATCAGTGTCTGTGTGTTGGCGAGAGCCTCCCGGAACTCCCCCTTCGGCAGGTAGCGCTCGTTGATGACACCCTCGTCACGGCGGGGTTCAAACACGACGGCGCACGCCATCGCAGCCAAGGATGCGGCATCGAGCTTGTTCCAGAGGCCCTGGCGCATGGCCTCGGCGACCAGAAGGTCACGGTCTCCGTAAATGCGGCCCAATGTCGAACCGGATGGCGTGAGTGCCAATTCGCGGGAGTCGGGGTCTTTGGCCAAGTAGTTCAGGTCGATCAGGACATCGCAGACGCGGTCAAAGATGCGCGCCACAGCTCCGGTTCGCGTATTAATCTCTTGAACGAGCTTGTCGGTCTCCCGCTTGAGCCGCCACCAGCGCTCGGCCCAGCGCGCGTGCTGCTCACGATCGGGGCAGGCATGGCAGGGATGACTCTTCATGGACTTGCGCAGCCGCGCGAGTTCCTGGTTGCGCTTTTCACGCTCGGCACGGGAGCCATGCTCGACGTGCGTCCCGGTCTTCTCGAGGTCTGTCAAGCGGCGACGCAGGGTGGAGTAGCTTTCGAAGTCACCCAGGTGACAGGTCATCGGTTCGGCGAAGCCCGCGAGGGATTCCTCCTGCTGCTTGACCTTTCGTGCCAGGTCGACGACGGAACGGTCCGCCTGGAACTGAGCAAAAGATGACTCGAGGATGTCGCGGGTGCGCGAGCGCCCAAACTTGGTGATGAGGTTGATGGCCATGTTGTACGTGGGCTTGAAGCTGGAGTTCAGCGGGTAGGTGCGGCGACTTGCCAGCGAGGCTACGGTTTGAGGATCGAGCGCATTGCTCCACTGAATGACGGAGTGTCCCTCGACGTCGATGCCACGACGCCCAGCACGACCCGTGAGTTGGGTGTACTCCCCCGGTGTCAGTGGAACGCGCGCTTCACCGTTGAACTTGTCGAGCTTTTCGAGCACGACCGAGCGGGCGGGCATGTTGATGCCCAGCGCCAGCGTTTCGGTGGCGAAGACGGCCTTGACGAGCTTTCGTTGGAAGAGTTCCTCCACGACCTCCTTGAACGCGGGAAGCAGGCCGGCGTGGTGGGCAGCGACGCCGCGCTCGAGACCATCGAGCCAATCCCAGTACCCGAGAACGCCGAGGTCTTCATCGAGCAGAGACTGGCAACGATCATCGACGATGGCGCGAATCTCCTCGCGCTCCTCGGCATCGGTGAGACGGATGCCCGAACGCAACACCTGCTCCACAGCAGAGTCACAGCCAACGCGAGAAAAGACGAAGAAAATGGCGGGGAGGAGGTTCTTTTCGCCCAGCATCTGCACAACATCCGCACGATTCATGCGCCCCAGAAGTGGTGCGTTACCGCTGAACCCGCCTTGGCCTCCAGGGTTGCCACCAGAACCGCCGCGCTTGCCCTTACCGCCGTAGCCTCCGCCACCCCGGCTCGATCCGCCATGCCCGGAACCGCCACCAAAGCTCTGACCGCCGCGCATGTGGGGCGCGCGTGCTTGCGACTGCGCCAGGCTCAGCAATTCGGGATTGACGCGGTGCTGAGCGGCCGACGCTGCCGAGTCAAAGAGGTCAATGAACTTGTTGCCAATGAGGACGTGCTGGTCTAGCGGAACGGGGCGGTCCTCGGAGACAACGATTTCGGTGTCCCCGCGCACGGCTTGAAGCCAATCGCCAAACTCCTCAGCGTTAGAGACCGTGGCGCTGAGGGAGACCAGCCGCACGGGTTGCGGCAGGTGGATGATGACCTCTTCCCAGACGGCGCCACGAAACTTGTCGGCTAGGTAGTGCACCTCATCCATGACAACAAACGCAAGGTCATTTAACGTATCGGAACCGGCGTACAGCATGTTGCGCAGTACCTCGGTCGTCATGACAACGATGCGGGCATTGGAATTAACGTTGGTGTCACCGGTCAGGATTCCGACGTTCTCCGGTCCCCACTCGTCGACAAACTCGTTGTACTTCTGGTTGCTGAGGGCCTTCATGGGGGTCGTGTAGAAAATCTTTGCCGCGGGACCGCTCATGGCCAAGAAGACGGCGAATTCGGCGACGATCGTTTTGCCGGCTCCCGTCGGGGCCGCGACGAGCACGCTCTTGCCTTCTTCAAGAATCTGACACGACGCGATTTGAAAGGGGTCGAGATCGAAGGTACGTCCCGAGCGAAACTCCTCGAGGAGGGGTGCTTTAGCGCGTGCCTGGGAAAGCGCAAAGCGCTCGGCGGCCGAAAGTTGCGTCACAAGAGAGCCCTAAGCAGGTAGGTGTTGGCTGGGAGGTAATTCGCTGGCGACATCAGGATCAACCAGCATTGATTTCGCACGCTTGGCCTTGCGGCGATCGTGAAGCCACGCAATTCCGGCGGCACTGAAATACAGCAGCACCATGGGAATGGCAAGCAAGAACATGGAGAGAATATCGGCAGCCGGCGTAGCGATGGCGGTGAACAACACGATGAGCAAAATGGCGACGCGCCATGACTTCAGGATGCTTTTGGCGCTGATGACGCCCGCGAAGTTCAGCAACACCAGGAACACGGGCAGCACGAAGGCAACGCCCACCACAAGAACGAGTTTGAGCACGAAATCGAAGTACGTCTTGGCGGTGATGATGGCGGAGTCTTGAGACGGAGCGAAGCTCGTCATGAGCTCGACGATGTGCGGAAAGACGGTGAAACCGGCCCAGCATCCGAGAAGAAAAAGCGGAATCGCACTCAGGAAAAACCCGAGAGTGTATTTGATCTCGCGCCGTGTCAGCCCGGGCATGAAGAACGCCCAAATCTGGTAGAGCCAAATGGGGCTGGTGGCCACAATTCCGACGGTCAGGGCAATTTGAAGTTTCAGGTCGAAGGCGCTGGAGATTCCGTCGTAGTTGAGGGTTGCAACACGGTTCTGGGCTTCTGCGATCGTGTAAATGGGGCCGCGCAAAACATCAAGCAGAAAGTCTGCGACGAACCATCCGCCGACCATGCCGACCAA
>CANEXL010000119.1 GCA_947443745.1 Microbacteriaceae bacterium
GGGGCGCAAGGCGAGTCTGGAGCTCAGGGTTCTAATGGTTCTGATGGCGCGCAGGGTCCTCAGGGTTCTAACGGATCCGATGGCGCGCAGGGTCCTCAGGGTTCCAATGGTTCTGATGGCGCGCAGGGTCCCCAGGGCGCTCAAGGTGCTGCCTCGAGTGTTGCTGGTCCGCAGGGTGCTGTTGGTTCACAAGGTTCGAATGGTGCACAGGGTCCACAGGGCGCTCAAGGTGCTGCCTCTACTGTGGCTGGCCCCCAAGGTTCCCAGGGTAGTAGAGGCCCACAAGGGCTTCAAGGTGTCGATGGCCCGCGCGGCCCTCAGGGCCTTCAAGGTCCTCAGGGTGACACGGGTGCTCAGGGTGCAGATTCGGTTGTCGCTGGCCCGCAGGGCGATATTGGTCCTCAGGGTTCACAGGGTGCCGTTGGTTCTCAGGGTGATGTTGGCTCTCAAGGATCCCAAGGCGCTGTTGGCGCCCAGGGTGATGTTGGCTCTCAAGGTGATGTTGGTGCTCAGGGAGCAGTTGGCCCGCAGGGTGATGTTGGCGCGCAGGGTGATGTTGGCTCTCAAGGCGCTCAGGGTGCCGTTGGTTCTCAGGGTGATGTTGGTTCTCAGGGCGCCGAAGGATCGCAGGGCGCGCAGGGTGCGGATTCGGTTGTTCCAGGTCCCCAGGGAGCGGTTGGCCCGCAGGGTGATGTTGGCGCTCAGGGTGATGTTGGTGCGCAGGGCGAGTCTGGCCCTCAGGGTGCACAGGGCGCGGATTCGGTTGTTCCTGGCCCGCAGGGATCAGTTGGTTCTCAGGGTGATGTTGGTTCGCAAGGTTCGAGTGGTCCGCAGGGTGGAGTTGGTTCGCAAGGTTCGAGTGGTCCGCAGGGCGTTGATGGTCCGCAGGGCGTCGGTGGGCCTCAGGGTTCCTCAGGCGCGCAGGGGGCACAAGGATCAACAGGTGCCCAAGGAACGGCTGGCCCTCAAGGAACGACCGGCCCTCAGGGATCAACGGGCCCGCAAGGATCAGCTGGTGCTCGAGGCCCCCAGGGCCTGCAGGGTGTCACTGGCCCTCAGGGTCCCCAAGGTGGTGCTGGTCCTCAGGGTGCTGGCTTGACAGAGTCTTCCGTCGGTGAATACTGCTCGGTCACACTCGCGGGAACTGCGCATGACGGTCTATTCGTTTGGACCGAAATTAGCGCCAATACCTACACCATGGCGTGTTCCATCACACCGTAAAGTGCTTCTTTCCCCCGCTACGACGAACCATAGATAACGAATAAGGATTTGAGAGAAAAATGAGTGATTTCGCAAAATTTGAAACGGAACGAAATCCCAGAATCGGAGGGTCAACGCGCGTTGGAACTGTGGCCTCTTCCCGCGCCACGCCCCCCGAGCCCCCTCGCGAAGCTGGCAACACATCCCGTGACGAGCGCAAATACTCATTCTTCTTTATGACGTGTGTGTATTCCGTCTTTTTCATCTTCCTGAGCTTTACCTTCCCCCTGTATTTTTACTTCGCCCCGAATTTTTCAAATTCTGACGTGCGTCCCGCATTGCTTGTGATCTACCTGATCATGTGGCCGATTGGGATTATCGTTCCCGTGGTTCTCCTGTGGCTGAGAAACATTACGTCATGGAGCGTCGCGATGAGCTCCGTCTATCTCGTCGCGGTTCTCGGCTGGCCCGTCGTCACGATTCTGATCAAGATTCGCAGCCTGATCGCCTACGGTGACGCCGGCATTGGCTACTGGGGCCTTTATCCCGTTTTCATTCTTCTTGAACTGTTGTGGCCAATTTTTGCGGTTGTCGTTTGGGCAATCATGCGACGCAGTGTCAGCACGACGGTAAAGATTAAGCGCGAAATGCGCCGGGAATTCAAAGAAGAATTGCGGAGCCGAATCGGCGAGAGGGCCTGAGCGCAAGCGACGCGAAATTGCACTCATGACATCGGAATCGCACCTTTTTCTCCTCTTACTCGTCGGTGCTGACACCACTAACCTCCGAAGCTCCCTCACGGCGATACAGCCGTTCATTGGCGGTTGGGTGGCGGTTGATACGGGATCAGGAGACTCACGTGCTCTGATCGAGGGCTGTTTTCCAGGAATCCCCGGCACGTTCGCAACACGCCCGTGGAAAGGTGAAGTTGCGAATCGTAAGGAGCTCCTGCGACTCACTCCTTGGGGCGAGGGTCATGCGCTCCTCCTCGATAGTTCCATGTCGGTCGCGGTTGATGACACCTTTGATCTCGAGAACTTGACCTCAGATTATGTTTTGACAAAAGAAGGTGACGGCAGATTCCCACGATGGCGTTGCCTCATTTTTCGTCGTTCCTTGGGTCATGGGCTAGAGGTGGTTGACAATGTGTTCGTCAAGGTTGACGACAACGAACTGTCGGCAAAGGTCCCGGGGATGACAATTTCACGACCGATATCAAGGGAACCGTTTCATTCATTTAGAACCTCTCAAGCATTCATCACGTTGTCGGAGAAGTACGTCCACGGGGGAAAGCTTCTTGCGGCTTTGAGTCTTCTCCACGGAGCATTGGATGGTGGGCTGAGTTCCACCGACGTTGCCGCAATCCATGTTCAACTGGCGCGAATCTATGCAAACGAATCACGGTTCGCCGAAGCGTTTATGCAGTATTCCAATGCTTTTCTCATCGAAAAGAACCTTTTTGTTGAGAAAATGGAAGCAGTCATCATGCTCAATGTCGCCAAAGAATTTCGGCTTGCAGATCGTCTCCTGACGGAATATTTGTTGCCCCAGGGGCGCATGTCCGCTGTCAACGATGCTGTCGAAGAATGGCAGTTGCTGCTCGAAAGCGGTGTCGCGAAACATGGCTTGGGCGATGTAGTTTCTGCGAAAGAGTGTTTTGGTTCCATTGTGAATAATCCGGATGCTCCAGAGGCATTTCGTGACGTGGCGCGCAGCAACCTCGCCTGGTGCTGAAGTTGCAGCTGAAACGGTGGCGGCCGCCACCGCTAAAGTTCAATCATGGCAACTAAAGCACTGGTGATTCCTCGAATTTCGCATCCCATTTGGTGGATGGTCGTGAGCCTGCTGATGGTGCTCGCGATCGGTGCGTGGGGGCTTTTCTTCCCGGACGCTCGAACCTCGCAAATCACGATCAACATTTTCGTTAATGACCACGGCAGCAAGATTCTCGACCTTCTCGCTCAAGGCGTAGAAAAGTTCTTTTCACCGGTCTATGCCATCGGTCTGACGGGCGTTTTGGTTGTCATTGTCTGGATTGTTAAACGCTCCTTCTGGACAGCCGTGGGCTTCGGCCTCGCGGTCGCCGCCGCGTGGTTACCTGTTGAGGCCTTTAAGTTGATCTTTAACGAGGCGCGTCCCGATGCAACCCAACTCATCAACGTCGTTGTGCCCGTTCAAATCGACACCAGTTTTCCCAGCGGTCATGTCAGCTTTGTCATTGGACTGACCTATGCCTTACTCCTCTTGGTTGGTAAGGGGTGGTTTAAGCCCGTTCTCGTGATTCTCTCGGTGGTTATTGTCGTCGTGGTGGCGTACGCCCGAATTTACGCGGGAGTCCATTACCTGTCTGACACGGTCGGGTCAGTTTTTGCGTCGCTTGTCGGTATCCTGATTTTTCAGCAAATCTGGCCAGGGATTGCCCGCCTCACCTTGCCTCGAAGGGGACGTCGCTCGAAATAGGACGAGCCTCTTTTACTGCGGCAGGAGAGACTTCATCTGGTCGTAGATGATCTTCGCGGCGCGTTCGGGCATCAGGCGAGTGAGCTTATCCATCGTCTTGGCATCGGAGCCAATGAAGACCTTGTAGGCATTTCGGTCGATGGCCTTGATGATGGTTTCCGCAGCATCCGTCACGGATGTCGTCTTAATTTTGCTGGTCTCGGCCGTCGCTCCCTCGGGCATCGTGAGGCCAGAGTTGGCCGCGATGTTGGTCGCGATGGCACCGGGGTAAATGGCGGTCACGTGCACGTTGGTGCCCATCAACTCGGAGTGAAGACCCTCGGTGAAGAGCTTCACGGCTGCCTTCGTCGCGCCATACATTGTCTGGCCGGGCACCGCCGCATAACCTCCCATGCTCGATACGTTGGCGATGTAGGCTTCGGGGCGCTTCAGGAGGTGAGGCAGAAAAGTCTTGACCGTGTTGATCGTGCCATGCAGATTAACGTTGATGACGCGGTCGATGGCATCGAATTCGAGATTGTTGATGCGCACAAATGGCTGGATGATGCCGGCCACGTTGATGAGACCGTCGATCTGGCCGTGGGCCGAAATAATCGCGTCAGGCAGTGCGGACACGACGTCACGCTTGCTGATATCGACGACGTGGGTCGAAAGGCGGTCTGCGTTGACGCCGGCAAGCTTCGTAGTTTCTGCAAGGTCTGGCTCGTTGAGGTCGATGCCGGCCACACGGGCACCGCGCGCCAACATCTGAAGTGTGAGCTCGCGAGCAATTCCGTTGCCCGCACCCGTGATGGCGAAGACTTTGTTATCGATAATCATGATTCCCCCAATTTTTCTCAGTAATGGCGGTGAGCCATCATGGTTTCAGTATCGCCTATGGGACGGTCGGTTACCAGAATGTGGGAGATCGAGAATTCTTAGTATTCTGAGGATTTCGTGAGACGAAGAAAAGGAGCGCGTGATGACCGAACCGGGCGCGGCTGACTCCGCACCTTTTCCCTTTGCGCGTGGTCAACGGCTGCAACGCAGCGAGGCTCACTATCTGCTGGGGGGTAATCCGCGAGCCGGAATTGCTAACTGTGCGGATGAACCATTTGTGTTGCTCTTTTCCGATCCGGGTTTAGGCGAACCCTTTGGCTATCACGTCCACGAGGGCCTCAGGTCGGATGGCGTCTATCAATTTTCTGGGGAGGGCAAACGTGGCCCCCAGCAATGGGTTCGAGGGAATTTTGCCTTGGGGGAGGCGGCAAACCGCCAGAAGTCCCTGCATCTCTTTCTTCCTGAAAATCGCCATCAGGTGTACGTGGGTGAATTTTCTCTCACCGAGCAGGGCTGGCACACGGCGGTCGCTCCTGACATTTCCGGTCAGGACCGATTAATTTTCATCTTCGAGCTCGTTCTGGCTCATTCTGGTCCGTTGAATGCTGAGTACTTTGATCGCCTAGGACTCACCGTTTCGGTGAGAACCGACTGATACCGTGTGCCCATGACGCAGTTGTTGTTTGCCGACCAGCTTGGCCCGCACTTTGATCTTGGCGAGCCCATCGTGCTCGTTGAATCGGCAGGCCGATTGGCAGCTAGGCCGTACCACTGGCAAAAAGCCCACCTCATTCTCAGCGCAATCCGACATCGTGCCCTCGATGACGGTGTGACACTGGTTGCCGCAGAGAGCTATCGAGATTTCCTGGCGTCGACGAATGACACCTTCAGCGTCATCAATCCGACGTCTTTTGGGTATCGAAAACTTGTTGCCTCCGAGCGTTTCGATGTTGCACCCAGTCGTGGTTTCGTGACCAGCGAAGAAGACTGGGCGTCCTGGGTGGGTTCCAA
>CANEXL010000120.1 GCA_947443745.1 Microbacteriaceae bacterium
ACCATCGCCTTCACCGAAGACGTTCAGAAGCGTTACGAGTCGTACGACTGGCACGTGCAGACGGTTGATTGGAAGAAGACGGGCGTCTACGTCGAAGACGTTGCTGCCCTCAATGACGCCATTGCGGCCGCCCAGGGTGTGACCGACAAGCCGTCGCTCATCATCCTCAAGACCATCATCGGCTGGCCGTCGCCCAAGAAGCAGAACACGGGCAAGATCCACGGATCAGCGCTCGGTGCCGAAGAACTCGCCGGGTTGAAGAGCGTTTTGGGCTTCGACCCTGAGCAGAACTTTGCTGTCTCCGATGAGGTCATCGCCCACACCCGTGGCGCTCTTGCCCGCGGAGCAGATGCTCGCGCGGCGTGGCAAAAAGGCTTCGACGCCTGGGCTGTTGCCAACCCCGAGAACAAGAAGCTTTTTGATCGCCTGGAGACCGGTGCTCTTCCTGCCGGCGTCGAAGCAGCACTCCCCGTCTTCCCTGGCGGCACCGAGGTGTCGACGCGAGCCGCATCCGGCAAGGTATTGAACGCCCTCGGCCCTGTTATTCCCGAGTTGTGGGGTGGATCAGCCGACCTGGCGGAGTCCAACAACACGACGCTGGAGGGAAACAAGAGCTTTGTTCCCGCGCAGTGGTCAACCCACGAGTGGACCGGCGACACCTACGGTCGCGTTCTCCACTTCGGAATTCGCGAGCACGCGATGGGTGCCATCTTGAACGGAATCGTTTTGCACGGTAAAACTCGTGCATTCGGTGGAACGTTCCTGATTTTTAGCGACTACATGCGCCCCGCGGTGCGTCTGGCCGCGCTCATGAAGGTTCCGTCGATCTTTGTGTGGACCCACGACTCCGTGGCGCTGGGCGAAGACGGCCCGACCCACCAGCCAGTTGAGCAACTGGCCACCCTCCGGGCCATCCCCGGATTGGACGTCGTGCGCCCCGCTGACGCCAACGAGGTTGCCTATGCCTGGAAGACAATTTTGGAGCGTCGCGAAGGTCCTGCGGGAATCGCGTTGACCCGCCAGAACATTCCGGTCTACGAGCGTGGTGAGGGTGTTGCTACCGGTGACACGTTTGCTCACGCGCGTGAGACGGCCAAGGGCGCCTACGTGCTCATTGATGCCGCCAACGGAAAGCCCGATGTCATCTTCATCGCGACGGGTTCTGAAGTTCAGCTTGCTGTTGCCGCTCGTGAGCAGCTGGCTGGCGAGGGTGTGCACGCCCGCGTCGTTTCCGTTCCGTGCCTCGAGTGGTTCCAGGAGCAGACTGCCGCTTACCAAGAGAGCGTGCTTCCGGCCGCTGTCACAGCGCGCGTTTCTATTGAAGCGGGTCTGTCGCTTACGTGGGACAAGCTCGTCGGTACCCAAGGTCGCAGCGTTTCGATCGAGCACTTTGGTGCGTCGGCCGATTACAAGACCCTCTTCACCAAGTTCGGAATCACCACCGAACATGCCGTTGCCGCCGCGCACGAATCCATCGCGGCGCGCTAACCACTGGTGGCGCGCTAACCCATCACGGCCCACTCAGCCCGTTCTCACCCTTATTTAGGAGTACACGTACACATGTCAGCAACTCCCACCGCCACTCTTTCTGCTGCAGGCGTCAGCATCTGGCTCGATGACCTCTCTCGTTCGGCTTTGACTTCTGGTTCCTTGCAGAAGTTCGTTGACGAGATGGATGTCGTCGGCGTCACCACAAACCCCACCATCTTCGCGGGCGCACTGACCGACGGTCAGAGCTACGCCGCGCAGGTTGCCCAGCTGGCCGCCGCCGGTGTCAGCGCCGACGAAGCCGTCTTTGAAATCACGACGGATGACGTTGCCAACGCCTGCACCTTGTTCCGTGGCATCTACGACGCCACCAACGGTGTTGATGGTCGCGTCTCGATCGAAGTCTCCCCCACCCTCGCCCACGACGCGCCCGGCACCATCGCCGAGGCGAAGCGTCTCTGGGCAAAGGTTGACCGCGAGAACGCGCTCATCAAAATTCCGGCAACCCTCGCGGGTCTCGACGCCATCACTGAGGTCATCGGCGCCGGCATCAGCGTCAACGTGACGTTGATCTTCAGCCTCGACCGCCACAAGGCCGTTATCGACGCCTACCTCGCTGGCCTCGAGAAGGCACGCGATGCTGGAATCGACCTGTCCGGCATTCACTCGGTCGCCTCCTTCTTCGTGTCGCGTGTCGACACCGAAGTAGACGCTCGCTTGGTCAAGATTGGAACGCCCGAGGCTCTCGCACTGAAGAGCAAAGCCGGAATTGCCAACGCACGTCTGGCCTACGAGCTCTACGAGAACGAGTTCAACACTCCACGAGCTGCCTCGCTGCTCGCTTCTGGTGCGAACCCCCAGCGTCCCCTCTGGGCCTCCACTGGTGTGAAGGACCCGTCGCTTCCCGACACGTTGTACGTGACGGAGCTTGTTGCTGCCGGCGTCGTGAACACCATGCCCGAGAAGACCCTGCGCGCAACATTTGACCATGGCGTCGTCACCGGTGACTCCATCACGGTGAACTACGACAACGCCGCTGACGTATTTGCGCAGCTTGCGGCTGTGGGCGTCGACATCGACGATGTCACCACTCAGCTCGAAAAAGAGGGTGTTGAGAAGTTCATCATTTCGTGGGGCGAACTGCTCGACACCGTGCGTACCGCTATGGAAGGTGCAAAATGAGCTTTCGCATTCACGTTTCGGGGGCAGCGGAAGAAGCGGTTGCTCGCCACCTCCCCTCGCTCGTAGCCGACCTCGTCGCCTCGAGCATCACTGACCTGAACCCCACGCTGTGGGGTGTCGCGGCCGTTGACGAGGCCTCGGTGCGCCTCGGCTGGACCGAGTCTGTTGCTGTTTCGCGCCCTCTGGTCGCAGAGATTGTGGCTCTTCGTGAGGAGCTGCACGCTCAGGGCCTGACACACATTGTTTTGGCGGGCATGGGCGGATCCTCGCTCGCCCCCGAGGTCATCACGCAGACATCCGGTGTCGAGCTCACCGTTCTCGATTCGACCGAACCTGGTCAAGTCGCGGATGCCCTCTCAGACCGCCTCGAGTCCACCGTTCTCGTTGTGTCTAGCAAGTCTGGTTCCACGGTCGAGACCGATTCCCAGCGTCGTGTTTACGAAGGCGCGTTTAAGGCCGCCGGCATCGACCCGGTTGGCCGCATCATCATCGTGACCGACCCCGGTTCTCCTCTCGATGCCTCCGCTCGCGCGGCCGGCTATCGCGTCTTCAACGCCGACCCCAACATCGGCGGGCGTTACTCGGCTCTGTCGGCCTTTGGACTCGTTCCCTCGGGCCTCGCCGGTGTCAACATTGGCGAGCTTCTCGATGAGGCCGAAGCCATCATGCTTCTGCTCGCGATCGACAATGAAGACAACCCTGGACTCATTCTTGGCTCTGCCATTGCAGGCACCGTCCCCCTGCGGGACAAGTTAGGCCTTGTTCCCGACGGAACGCACCTCGTCGGTTTCCCCGACTGGGTCGAGCAGCTCATTGCCGAGTCCACGGGCAAGCAAGGCACCGGACTCCTGCCCGTCGTCCTCGATGTTGTCGCTCCCGAACTCGAGGAGAACCTTCCTGACCTTCAGGTCGTGCGCCTCGTGGAGGATGCCCACGAACACCACCTGCTGAACCGCGATCGCCACGAAGGCGAGATTCTCGTTTCGGGTACGCTCGGAGCCCAGTTCCTTGTGTGGGAGTACGCCACCGTCATTGCTGGCCGCATCTTGGGGATCAACCCCTTCGATCAGCCCGACGTTGAGTCCGCCAAGATTGCCTCGCGAAGCCTGTTGGACGCGCGCCCCGAGCCCACGACACCGATCTTCGTTGCCGATGGTATCGAGGTTCGCGCTCATGGCGACTTCTTGGGTCACGCGAGTAGCATCCGTGATGCAATTTCTGCCGTTCTCGGTGAACTTGCAGAAGACGGCTATGTGGCGATCCACGCCTACGTGAACCGTGTTGCGCTTCCTCAACTTTCGGGAGTGCGTCAACTCGTTGCCGCTCGCGCCGGGCGCCCCGTCACCTTCGGCTGGGGTCCTCGCTTCTTGCATTCTACGGGTCAGTTCCACAAGGGCGGACCGGCTGTAGGGGTATTCATCCAGATTCTGCAGGTCTCGGAGTTTGAGGTTGTCATTCCTGAGCGCCCCTTCACGTTTGGCCAGCTGATTGCCGCTCAGGCAGCGGGGGACGCGAACGTACTGGCTGCCCTCGGTCGCCCTGTCCTCACGCTCACCCTCACAAACCCCGATGCCGATCTGACATCGCTATTTGAGGCATTCAACTAGGTCGTTCCGTTCCCCCATCATCGGTTCGATCCGCACAAGGAGCTCCATGTCGCCTGTTGACATCACCCCCGATTTCAATCCACTACGCGTCGCCGAGGATCGCCGTCTCAACCGAATTGCCGGGCCAAGCGGCCTCGTCATCTTTGGTGTGACCGGTGACCTTGCGCGCAAGAAATTGATGCCGGCGGTGTACGACCTTGCCAACCGTGGGCTCCTCCCTCCCGGATTTGCCCTCGTCGGTTTTGCCCGGCGCGACTGGGTTCACGAGGACTTTGCTCAGGTCGTTCATGACTCGGTCAAGCAGTATGCGCGCACCGAGTTTAAAGAAGACGTTTGGAAGCAGCTGGCCAAGGGCATCCGCTTCGTTCAGGGAACCTTTGATGACGATGCGTCATTCGATCGTCTCAAAGACACAATCGAAGAGCTGGACCGCAAGCGCGGAACCATGGGAAACCACGCGTTCTACCTGTCGATTCCTCCCCGATCTTTTCCGGAGGTGACGGAGCAACTTCGTCGCTCCGGTTTGGCCGAGCAGGTCGAGGGCCAATGGCGACGCGTCGTCATCGAGAAGCCCTTCGGCAGCGACCTCAAGACTGCTCGTGAGCTCAACGACGTGGTCGAGTCGGTCTTTCCTCCCGATGCCGTATTTCGCATTGATCACTACCTTGGCAAAGAAACTGTTCAGAACATCCTGGCGCTCCGTTTTGCCAATCAGCTTTTCGAGCCGCTGTGGAACGCCGAGCACGTGGACCATGTTCAGATCACTATGGCCGAGGACATTGGCGTGGGTGGCCGGGCCGGTTACTACGACGGCATTGGCGCTGCGCGCGACGTCATCCAGAACCACTTGTTGCAGCTTCTTGCCTTGACGGCAATGGAGGAGCCTATCTCCTTCAACGCGGAGGACCTTCGCGCCGAAAAGGAAAAGGTCTTGGCCGCCGTGCGGCTGCCGAAGGATCTGGGTGCGGCCACGGCTCGTGGCCAGTACTCCAGTGGCTGGCAGGGTGGGGAGAAGGTTGTTGGCTTCCTTGAAGAAGACGGCATGAACCCCGATTCCCTCACCGAAACCTATGCGGCCATGCGCCTCGACATTGGCACCCGACGTTGGGCAGGGGTTCCCTTCTACCTTCGGGCCGGCAAGCGCCTCGGCCGTCGTGTGACAGAAATTGCGGTCGTGTTCAAGCGTGCGCC
>CANEXL010000121.1 GCA_947443745.1 Microbacteriaceae bacterium
AGGTTGGAGGCGACCGTACCGGAGAAGAGGTACGGCTTCTGGGGAACGAGACCGATGCGGCTCCACAGAGCATCGGCATCCGCAGCTCGAACGTTCACGCCATCAATGTGCACGTCACCGCTGGTGGCGTCAAACAGGCGGGGGAGCAGGTTGACCAGCGTGGTTTTGCCACTCCCGGTGCTGCCCACGATGGCGGTTGTTTTGCCCGGCGCGGCCACGAAGGTGAGGTCATGCAGCACGGGCATTTCGGCACCGGGATACGCGAAGCTCACGCCGTTGAGTGCAACGGTGCCTGTTTCGGTGAACGTTGTTACGCCGTTCTCGGCCAACACCACGGTGGACTCGGTGGCGAGCACCTCGGCGATGCGGTCGGCACACACGGAGGCGCGCGGGATGAGGAAGGCCATCATCGAGGCCATCATCACAGCCATCAGAATCTGCATGAGGTAGGTGAGGAAGGCGATGAGCGTTCCGATATCCATCGACCCGCTGTCAATGCGGAACGCGCCAAACCATAGAACGGCAACGCTCGAGATGTTCAAGATCAGCAGCACGAGCGGGAACATGAGGGCAAAAAGGCGACCGGCGCGCAGAGCGGTATCGGTGACATCCGCGTTCGCCCCGCCGAAACGGGTGGACTCGCGGCTCTCCCGAACGAAGGCACGAATAACGCGGATGCCCATCAGCTGCTCCCGCAGCACGCCGTTGACCTTGTCGATGCGCACCTGCATGAGGCGGTACAGCGGGACCATGCGCACAATGACGAGGCTCATTGCAATCAGGAGCACAGGAACGGCAACGGCGATCAGCCACGAGAGCTGAACGTCAAGGGACAGCGCCATGATGATGCCACCGATGGAGAGCATGGGTGCCGAGACCAGAATGGTGCAGGTGAGAAGAACGAGCATCTGCACTTGCTGAACGTCGTTGGTGTTTCGGGTGATGAGAGAAGGAGCGCCAAAGAGGGTGACTTCGCGTTCGGAGTACTGACCCACGCGGTGGAAGACCGCGCCGCGCAAGTCACGACCGAGGCCCATGGCAGCCTTGGCACCAAAGTAGACGGCGATGATGGCGCAAATGACTTGCGCGAAGGTGATGGCCAGCATGAGGCCACCGGTGGAGAGGATGAAGCCTGTGTCGCCGGTTGCAACGCCCTTGTCGATGATCTGAGCGTTCAACGTCGGCAGATACAACGACGCGATCGACTGCGCAAGCTGAAAAACAACGACACCGGCGAGCAAACGCCAGTGCGGTTTGATGTACTGCCAAATGAGCCGCATCAATGTCATTTGGGGTTCCCCTAAATCAGCTTTGTTCGAACTGTTCCGAGAAGAACTCTACTTCAGATTCTTCAACGGTTATCAACCGTAGAGTGGGCTCTCAGCCTGGGAGTGAGGCTTCGTAGGAGAATGGAAACGATGAATGATTTTCATAAGCCCGCACTCTTCGCCGGTCACGAGTTCACCGCTTTTCGCGGCGGCGAAGATCCCGCCGAAGTTAGCTTCATCGCGCACGAAAGCGCTCGAGCCCTCTTAGCCCGCGTGCGGGAAGCCGGGGAGCCTGCGCTCGTTGATCGGGTTGTAGCCTTCGCCGATGAGAACGGCATCGACGTCTTGGCCGAGCTGTGGTCCGCCTCCAGCGCGCACAGCCTGCCGGGTGCTTTGTGGCGCATGTATCTCATCCGCGACATGATTGTCAGCAACGCCGAGCACACCAGCGTCCTCTATGAACGCGGTGTCGAAATCTCTGTCACGCCCGACCCCTTGGTGGCCGGAGCGCCCATTCCTGCTGGACCGGAAGAGATGCGCGCGCTCGCCGACCGCATTCTCCGCGGTGTCTTTGAGGGTGACTTTGCGGATGCCCTGCACCGCTCGGCCGCCTTCTGCCGAGTGCTCGCTCACGGCTGCACGTCGATGGCCGATGACGCCGAGCTCATCAACCCGGAGCGTGCCACGGCTCTCACCACCCAGGCCTTTCGCCTGAGCAAGACCGCCGCCGAGTTCGCGGTCTGCGCGCGTCTTCACCGCGACGGTTCCCTGGGCTAGTTCGCTGGGCTCGTTCCCTGGGATAGATCCCTGGGCTAGATCCCTGGGCTAGTTCCCTGATTTCACTGGGCGGATGCGTTCGCCAACTGTGAACTCCTCAGGTGCGCCCAGCACCATCTTGATAAACTGAACGAGCCGGACCGCAGTAACCCCGGGCTCCATTATTTCGCCGCCATGAGCGGCCGTCCGCCGTGAGGCGTTCACTGCGGTTCGGTTTCTCATGCCCAGCGAGAGGCGCCGGTCGGTCCGCAGGCGTCGCAGAGCCCGCAGGTATTTCTGGTGTTTCGAAAAGGCCGGTTTATCCGAAGCGACCCGAGATGTAGTCCTCGGTGGACTGCACGCTGGGGTTCTCGAAAATGGTGGTGGTGTCGGCGAACTCGATGAGTTTTCCGGGCTCACCGGTGCCGGAAATGTTGAAGAAGGCCGTGCGGTCTGAGACGCGACTGGCCTGCTGCATGTTGTGCGTCACGATCACAATCGTGTAATCGTTCTTCAGCTCACCAATGAGGTCCTCAATCGCCAATGTTGAAATGGGGTCCAGCGCTGAGCACGGCTCATCCATCAACAGAACGTCGGGGGAGACCGCGATGGCCCGGGCAATGCACAGACGCTGCTGCTGGCCACCGGAGAGTCCCGAGCCGGGCTTCTCCAGGCGATCCTTTACTTCGTTCCAAAGGTTGGCGCCCCGCAGGGACTGCTCGACGAGGCCATCGGCATCCGACTTCGACATCTTGCGATTGTTGAGCTTGGCGCCGGCAATGACGTTGTCGCGAATCGACATCGTGGGAAAAGGGTTGGGGCGCTGGAAGACCATACCGACTTGGCGACGCACGAGCACGGGATCGATCCCGGGAGCGTAAAGGTCTTGACCGTCGATGAGAACTTCGCCTTCGACGCGGGCGCCGGGGATGACTTCGTGCATGCGGTTAATCGTGCGCAGCAGCGTTGACTTGCCACAACCACTGGGGCCGATAAATGCCGTCACCGTGCGGGGTTCGATGGTGAGGCTGACGCCTTCTACAGCAAGAAAGTTGCTGTAGTACACGTTGAGGTCGTTGATTTCGATGCGCTTAGACACGTCTTATCCTTCGGCGTTTTCGATGGAAAGGGGGATGGAAATAAACATCATTGCATTCCCTTGGGGGAGAGGAGTCGGGAAAGAAGACGGGCACCAAAGTTCAACACCATCACGATGAGAATCAGCACGAGAGCGCCGGTCCAGGCACGGTCAAGGTAGGCCTGAGTGTCGGCTCCCTGGTTGGCATACTCCGTGTAGACGAAGACCGGAAGGGTTGCCATGCGGTCGGAGAAAAGGTCGTAGTTCATGCTCGTGCTCATGCCGACAATGATCAACAGCGGAGCAGTCTCACCGATGATGCGCGAGATGGACAGCATGATTCCGGTGATGATTCCACCTACAGCAGTGGGCAAGACAACCTTGACGACGGTCAGCCACTTGGGGACGCCGAGGGCGTACGACGCTTCCCGAAGTTCATTGGGAACGAGTTTGAGCATTTCTTCGGTTGAGCGAACCACGACAGGAATCATGAGAACCGACAAGGCCACGGCGCCGCCAATGCCGAAACGAATGCCGGGGCCGAAGAAGATGGCGAACAGAGCAAACGCAAAGAGGCCGGCCACAATTGAAGGGATGCCGGTCATGACGTCCACGAAGAACGTGATGGCCTGCGACAAGCGGCCACGGCCGTATTCCACGAGGTAGATCGCCGACAGCAAACCGACGGGCACAGAAATGAGGGTTGCCGCGCCCGTGATTTCCAGTGTTCCCATGAGGGCATGCAGCCCGCCACCGCCCGCGCCGACCACATTGCGCATGGACGAAGAGAAGAACGTGAGGTCAAAGCGCGGGAGACCATTGACGACCGTGGTGAAGATCAAAGAAATAAGCGGCAAAAGCGTAATCAGGAAGGCCGTGGTGACGAGCCCCGTCATGAGGCGGTCGGTTGCCTTGCGCCGGCCCTCTGAAATGCGCGAGAGCACGTAGATGAGGACGACATTGATCACCGCGGCAACGACGACGGCGCCCACGATGTTGAAGCTCTGGGTCGTGCCGCCGAGATCCAGAATCACAAAAATTCCGAAGGAAACAGCAACGCTGAGTCCCAGCGTGGTGAGCATCACCGATCGCGTGAGCGGACGGTATCCGCCAGGGGCAGTCAGGCTCAGAGTGTTCATGGTGGTCATTAGTTCGCCCCCGAGAATGCCTTGCGGCGGTTGATGGCGACACGGGCAATTGAGTTAACAATCAGCGTGATGATGAACAGGAGCAGACCGGTTCCGATCAAAACGTTCACGCCGATGCCACTCGCTTCTGGAAAGTTGAGAGCGATGTTCGCGGCAATAGTGGTGGGGTTTTGCGACTGGAGCAGCGCAAACGAGATGATCACCGACGGCGAGAGAACCATGGCTACCGCCATCGTCTCTCCGAGGGCGCGGCCGAGGCCGAGCATGGTGGCGGAGATGAGACCCGGGCGGCCAAATGGCAACACGGCCATTTGAATCATTTCCCACCGCGTCGCGCCGAGGGCGAGTGCCGCCTCTTCGTGAAGACGGGGTGTTTGCAAAAATACTTCACGGGAGATCGCGGTAATGATCGGGATAATCATGACGGCAAGAACGACAGCGACGGTCAAAACCGTTCGCCCGGTGCCAGATACAGGCCCAGCAAAAAGGGGAATCCAGCCGACGTTATCAACGAGCCAGACGAAAAATGGTTGAACGGCGGGAGCAAGAACGGTGATGCCCCACAAGCCGAAGACGACCGAGGGCACAGCAGCCAGAAGGTCAATGATGTAGCCGAGGCCTTGAGCGAGCTTTCGCGGGGCGATGTGGGAGATGAACAGTGCTATGCCAATGGAGAGCGGCAAGGCGATGAGCAGGGCAAGAGCGGCCGCCCAGATGGTTCCAAAAACGAGGGGGCCGACGAGTCCCCAGAATCCTGATCCGTCGGACGAGATATCGGCTGGGTTGGCCAGAAACGCGGGAAGGCTTTCGGCGACAAGAAAAATTGCGACGGCAGCTAGAACGATGAGAATTGCGACTCCGGCAACGAGCGCCGAAGTGGAGAAAACTTGGTCCCCTCGTCGTTTGGGGGAACGAACCTGAATTGGGGCAGTCACAGCGTGAGTCACATGTCCTTTTTAGCGCACGGGAGGCCTACAAAGAAATGCCCGGCCCGAATGAGTCCAGATTGGACCTTCGGGCCGGGCATTAGAGGGTGTTACTTGATGGCGTTGACGATAGCCAGTGCCTGCGTCGAAACGGAAGCGGCAAGGGGAGCCGATCCAGCGTTCGTTGCGGCATCCATCTGGCCTGCATCGCTCAAGATG
>CANEXL010000122.1 GCA_947443745.1 Microbacteriaceae bacterium
CTCGCGCGTGCAGACAGGCTTGCCGTCGATTACGGCTGTGCCAACGGCGTCCCGCGCGCGCCTGCTCGACGGTCTCGCCGGAGTTTCGCTGGCGCCGTCCTCGCCCACTCTCAGCATTCTGGCCACATTGTCCGCGGCATACAGTGCCGACGTCTCGGTGGGGTTTTTGCTCACGGGCTCAGTTCCGGATGCCAAGACGATTCATGCCGCGTCCGTCACTTTTCCTGCCGGAGTCGAGGTTGTCACCATCGTGTGCCAGCCCGAAGCCACTCCTGGGCTCAAGATGCTCGGGCGCCTCACGGTCATCACGATTGGGCGCCTCGACGACATCCAGCAAATTCTTGGCCGTAAAAAGGTGATGTCGTGAAGGCCGCGCTGCACCCTGGCGCCACTCGTATCAATGCTCTGGCGCTCGCCGTCATTCCGCTCGCGGTCATTGTCTCTCTCGCGCCGTTGTGGCCCGTTTACGCGACCACGGCGGCTGTCATCGTCGTGGCTGCTGGAGTGATTCTTGGCACCACCATTGCCGCTGTCTCCGTTCGTTTTTCGTGGTCTCTGCTGCGTACGACGCTGGTCACGCTGGCGGTTTTTGCTGTCGTCGGGGTGCCGCTCGCCATCCCGAGTAAGACGCTCTTTGGGGTGGTCCCGACATTCGACGGACTGCTTTCGCTCGCTTCCGCGGTCGTGCTCTCCTGGAAACAACTCGTCACCGTCGTGACCCCGGTTGCCAGCTACGAAGCCCTCCTGGTTCCCGCGCTGATTCTTTCCCTGGTCGCTTCCGTTGCGGCAGTATCTCTGGCACTGCGCCCGAAACGCCGCGCGCTGGCTGTCGTTCCGCCGCTGTTTTCGCTCGGGATAGCCATCTGGCTAGGACCGGTTCGAGGCTTTGAGGTCGTGGCCATTGCCGGCGCGGTTTTTGTTGTGCTCGTGGTGTGGTTGGCCCTTTCTGGTCCGCGCGGAGCCCGCGGTATTCTGCGCGCCCTCGGGGTCGTTGCCGTTCCGATGCTCATTGCGGCGGTGCTCCTGGCCCTGCTGCCATCAACGCCACGAACCGTATGGCGCGCGCTCATCGAGCAACCCTTTGTGCTGCAAACGGACACAAGCCCGTTGGTCGAATACCGTTCGTTCGTGACGGGTGCCGCAGCGAGTGACGTCATCCTGAGTGCGACAGGACTGAGCGCCGGATCGCGAATCTCCCTCGCCACCCTGGACAGCTATAACGGTGTCGTCTACTCGGTCGGAGGAACGGCGGCCGACTTCACACGGGTGCCGGGGCCCATTCCCACGGATACTCAGCAAGGCGACAGCGTCGACTCGCGCATCACGATCGCGAACGTGAGTGGCCCGTGGGTTCCGTTGCCCGCAGAACTTGGATCGATTCGCTTTGTGGGCCCCGATGCGAATGCCGTGACCGCCAGCTTTTACTACAGCCGCACCGCTGATACGGGGGCGGTGATGGGGGGACTGCATTCCGGTGATCGTTACGACGTGACAGGGGTCGCGCATCCGCTCATGTCACTTACTGATGTGCAAAACCTCAGCCCAGGCTTGGTGGCGGCACCCGCCCCGAGTGTTATCCCCGACGGGATTGACGCCTTCGTTACCAATAATTCTCAGAGTTTCACGTCGCCCGGGCAGCGTCTCAGCGCCGTGTTGGCGGCGCTCCTGGCCGACGGTTACGTCAGCAACGGGGGCACCGGCGAGGCAGCCAGTCGATCGGGGCACGGCTCCGAACGCATCACGCAGCTCTTCACTGAAGCGCCGATGATCGGTGACGGGGAGCAATACGCCGTGGCGGCCGCGCTCCTGGCCACCCAGATTGGCTTTCCCTCCCGTGTTGTCATGGGACTCGTGGTGCCATCGGGTTCGGCGGTCAGCACGAATGTCCCGGATTCGGGAGTTTCCCTGACTGGCGCCAACATGAGCGCATGGATAGAAGTCTCCACCGCCCAAGGCTGGGTGGCCATCGACCCCAACCCCGAGGTTCGCCCCATCCCCGCGAAACTGCGCGATGATCCAACGACCGTGTCGCGGCCGCAATCGGGAGCCGAGCCACCACCGGTCGATGTGCCCCGCGTGCAAGACGAAACTCCGCCCGAAGCGGCGGCCGGCGAGCTTACCCCCGTCGCAGATCCCTTGCTGGCGTTGGTGGGCACCATCGTGACGGTCGCGGCAAGCGTGCTGCTCGCCCTTGGGTTGATCGTCTCGCCCTTTCTCTCGGTTCTGGCTCTCAAAGCTCGCCGCCGCGCTCGCCGCCGCACGGCCGAGCTTCCGGGGGATCGCGTTCGCGGCGCGTGGGACGAATTCACTGACACGGCTGCGGATCACGGGTTTGCGCTCGCGGCATCATCGACCCGCCGGGAAATGGCCCGAAACGTGCCGCAAGATCGATCAGTGGCCCTAGCCAAGCTCGCCGACCGCGTGCAGTTTGCGCCGGCGGAGCCCACCGAGACGCAGGCGGAGGAAGCGTGGCGTTTTGTGGAGCAAGTTCGGGAAGGTTTGGACGCTCCGCTGACGCGGGCGCAACGCGTGCGATCGAAGGTATCGGTCGCATCACTGGGGCACACCACGCTGGGGCGATTCCTCTCGCGAATCCAGGGCCGACGCCGACCTCGCGGGTAATATTGCCAGCGCCCTGCTCACACCGTGCCTCTGAAGGAGTTCTCCCGTGATCTGCGATATCTGTTCGAGTGACCTTCCTGAAGGTGCGCTCTTCTGCGGAGAATGCGGATCGTCGGTGAACTCCCGCTCGGCGAATGCACCATCAGAAAATGGCCAACCTGTTCGCGCCCGCGACGAATCCTCAGACACGGATGTGCTTCCGCAGTTTTTGAACGACGGCATTCCCGTTGAGAGTTGGGGAGACCCTTCCGATCGTGACTCGGAGCGTGTCACCCCCGAATACATCGCCGCCTTTGCGACCCCGTTGCCTGAGCCTGAGCCTGAGCCTGAGCCTGAGCCTGAGCCTGAGCCTGAGCCTGAGCCTGAGCCTGAGCCTGAGCCTGAGCCTGAGCCTGAGCCGGAGCCTGGGCCTGGGCCTGAGCCTGAGCCGGCGGTTGAGCCCCGTCTGCGGGAGACGCCTATTCTGGCAGCGATGCTCAGCGCTCAAAGCGCGGCTGCGTCTGCCGCTGAATCCGCCGCTGAATCCGCCGCGGCATCTGATGCCTTCGCTGATGGCGAATCTGCGGTAGAGCTGCCCCGGTATCTCTTCACGCTGAGCACCGGGGAGAGCCTAGAAATCTCATCAAACGGCCTGCTTGGTCGCATGCCGCAACCGGCAGCGGGCGAGACCTTTGCCCACCTGATCATCGTGACCGACACCACACGGTCCGTCTCGAAGACTCATCTCGAATTTGGATTCGATGGCGAGCAGTTGTGGATTCTCGACCGCAATAGCGGCAACGGTTCGATCATTCGCGAAACCGGCAAGAT
The DNA here is from genome assembly GCA_947443745.1 of Microbacteriaceae bacterium. Classification (GTDB taxonomy): domain Bacteria; phylum Actinomycetota; class Actinomycetes; order Actinomycetales; family Microbacteriaceae; genus Alpinimonas. The sequence continues at coordinate 3,433 of CANEXL010000122.1, forward strand.
TCCCCGCCGAGCCGAGCCCTGGCGACAGTACGCGGTCGGGAGGGGAACTCGCATCGACATGGGCGACGCCCGCCTCTTCATCAGCTGACGCCGCATCTCCACCGCTTCGGCTAACGGCCAAAGTTATCCCCCGATTCCGATCTCCGCGCTCTCGCCGGTTTTTGACGTGGTGTTCTTGGTCATGCGCTTTCCCGTCTTCGCCCTCATTGCCCCCATCGTGACGAGCCTGGTGCTCTGGATGGTGACGAAGTCGCCCTACACACTGCTCTTCGCCCTCATGGGTCCGGTTATGGCCATTGCCAGTTTTCTGGATGGACGCTTCGGCGAGCGTCGCCGCCAGAAGAGTGAGGCTGCGGCTCGCGAGAGTCAGCTTCTCGACGAGGAAGCTCTGCGCCTCCAAGAGGGAGCTCGAAGACGACGTGAACTGCGCCACGCTCATCCCTCACCGGGACGCCTCTCGACCATGGACGCTCGGGCTCGTCCGCCGTGGAACACGGATCTCGCGAGCGCCGGAGAGGTTCGCTTGGGGCTCCTCGTCTCCGGGGGCGGAGATCTTGCCAGCTCATCGAGCGATGACCTCATCCCGTTATTAGCCAATGCATGCGCCGGCATCGTGTGTGTGGGAAATCCGCTGCACAGCTTGTCGTTGGCTCGTGCCGTGTGGCTGCAACTGGCGTGGAACGTCGCACCGGAGGTGCTCATTCTTCATCCATCCGGTTATGAAAAGGACGTGCTCTCGCATCCTCAAGCGTGGCCGGTGAGTCTGGTGGGCTCCGAACGGGAGATTCCCCCTGCCGCCCGTTATGTCATCGAGATCCTTTCGCCCAACGAGGGGCGCCTGATCGACCGTGATGATCCACAATCGGAGTTCACGACCTTCATTCCCGATTACATCACCGACGCCGAGGCGAGTGCCTTCGCTGCGCGGTTGGCGGAGGCGGCGCAACGGGTGGCAGATTCTCGCCCGGGGGCTCAACTGCCGACACAGTGCACCCTGGCCGACGTGACGCCTGAGTGGCAAACGGAGGAACCCGGTGGTGTCGGCGACGTGAGCCCGTCCCCACAAGCGTCCCCACAAAGGTCGCCGCTCTTGCCGCTCTTGCCGCTCGCGCCTCGTCGTTCCACCCTTCTCGTCAACATTGGCATGGGGGCTGAAGGGCCGCTCGGGCTTGATCTAGTAGAACACGGTCCCCACGCTGTTGTGACGGGAATGACGGGAACGGGCAAAACAGAGTTCCTCGTGAGCTGGCTGCTTTCGTCAGCGGTGCGATACACCCCGCAAGAATTCACCGTCGTCATTATCGACTTCAAGGGCGGTTCGGGGTTTGCTCGCGTGGCCGAGATTCCTCATTGTCTCGGCGTGATGACAGATCTTGATGTTCCAGTGGCGCACCGCGCTTTGCTGAGCCTGCGTGCCGAGCTTCGATTTCGCGAGCGAACCCTCAATGATGCGGGCGTTCCGGACTTTCGGGATCTGCCCTCATCGATGCCGTTGGCGAGGCTGGTCATCGTCGTCGATGAGTATCGCGCGCTTTTGGATGCGTTCCCGGAGTTGCAACCCCTGTTCCTCGATATCGCTGCTCGCGGGCGGGCCCTTGGCATCCACCTCATTTTGGGAACGCAACGGGCGACCGGGGTGCTCGCCGATGGCATCCTGTCCAACTGTGCACTGCGCATCGTTTTTCGGGTGAATAACGTCAGCGACAGCATGGCCCTTCTCGAATCGGATGCCGCGCGAACCCTCCCCGAAATTCCCGGCCGCGCCGCATTGCGCGGTAGCTCTCTCGCCCTCACGTTCGTGCAGGTCGCACGCACAACCGATGCCGACGCCCACCACGTCGCAGAGAGCGCATCCCGTTGGCTCGATGCTCATCCACTCTTCGTGCCGCGTCGGCCGTGGTTGCCAGTGCTCCCCACGAGCATCTCGCTGGCAGAGCTGGAAAAGCTGTCGCGGCC
>CANEXL010000123.1 GCA_947443745.1 Microbacteriaceae bacterium
AACACCGGTTGTTATCGGCGGCGGGGATGGGCCAATGGCCGCCCTGGGCGCGGGCATTACCAGCTCGAAGTCGGGGGCGTATGCATATTTGGGTTCTTCTTCTTGGGTTTCGGTCGCAGCTGACCAACCGTTGCTCGATCCGCTCATGCGATCCATGACGTTCAATCACGTGATCCCTGGCAAATATGTCCCCACGGCCACAATGCAGGCGGGAGGAGCCTCGCTCCAATGGGTCACAGCGATCCTGTCTCCTGAGCGGGAAGATCGCTACGAAGAATTACTCGCGTTGGCTACAGCTCCGGCAGCAGAAGAGGGACTTTTTTTTCTGCCCCATCTTCTTGGCGAACGTTCCCCCTATTGGAACCCTCGAGCGAGAGCCGCTTTCGTTGGACTTCAAATGCACCACGATCGCGGCCACATGACGAGAGCAGTCCTCGAGGGAGTTGCTTTTAACCTCTACACAGGTTTGAGAGCATTCATGGAAAATGGAATCGATGTCACCTCGGTTGATGCTATCGGCGGGGCTGCGAATGCATCGCTTCTCCTTCAGACATTCTCTGAGGTCTGGGGGGTGCCGGTGACCGCTCGAGACCTCGTGGACGAAGCTACATCTGTGGGTGCGGCAGTTGTGGGTGGAGTCGGTGTCGGTATTTTTGATGATTTCACCATTGCGGAGAGACTCTCGAATCGAACCCAAACGCATGAATCGACTACTCATGCCCATGCCATGTACCAAGATCGCTACGCTCAATTTTTGGATGCGTATGGCCGCCTAGAGCCGTGGTTTGACGCTCTGGCGTGAGAACGGTATTCGATGAGTAGCCTCAAAAACGCTTTTGTGAGAACTGTCCTCGGTGATGTCCATCCGAAGGAGTTGGGGGCGATAAATTACCACGAACATCTATTTCAGGCCTCTCCCCTTCTACCCGGCGATGAACTCGATGATGAAGCCAGGTCTCACGCCGAGGCGAGGCTCCTCGTCGCAGGAGGCACAACCTGCGTGGTCGAGGCGACCCCCACGAACCTGGGCAGAAATGTTCAGGCCACCGCGAGAATTAGTGAGGCACTCGGGCTTCACATTGTTCATGCTACGGGCGCGCACCACCAGGCCCACTACCGCGATGGTGATCCTCTGCTCAGTGCGTCTGCGTCGAAACTTGGTCGCCTTTTCACAGATGATGTAGAGAAAGGATTCGCTGAAGGCGACGGTATCGGTGACGCCACAATGCGGCAAAGTTCACCAGCGGGGTTAGAGAGGAACAGGCCTCGTGCCGGTGTTCTGAAGGCCGGGATTCGCTATTGGGCCATCGGTGACTTCGAGCGCCGAGTCATTGAGGCTGTTTCTGAAGCCCACCGTGCCTCTGGAGCGCCCGTCATGATTCACCTTGATTTCGGATCCGCTGCCCATGAAGTACTTGATTTACTCATGAGCCATGGCGTGCCCGCAGAATCAGTGGTCTTGGCGCACATCGATCGGAATTTAGATGCTGGTCTTCACGTTTCTCTTGCTGAACGTGGGGCCTATCTCGGCTACGACGGCATGGCTAGGCACAGGGAAGCTCCTGATTCTGCCATTTTGACGTGTCTCGAGGAGGTAATGTCATGGCCGTTAGCCGCAACGAGGGTGCTTCTAGGTGGGGATGTGGCTCGTGCGTCGAGGTACCGGGCCTACGGTGGCCTGCCCGGGATAGATTATCTGTCAACGAGGTTTTTGCCGCGTGTCCTCAATAGAGTGGGCTCGGAGCTCACGAATGCAATGACGATCACAAACCCCTCGCGATGGTTGACGTTCACGCCCCTCATTTCCGACGGAGCAGGGGGATTGCGGGACGCGAATCCCGCCTAACGCATCGACGGCATGCCTGCCGCTGACCCGTTCGCTCACCCTGTTGGTGTGGCGAGCGGTTAGCTGCCCTGGTTCTTCTCGACCCAGTCGAGGTATTCGGGGGTGACCGTGCCGGTCACGTACTCGCCCGTGAAGCAGCTCATGTCGAGGTCGGTCACGTTCGAGCCTTCGAGAATGGCGGCCTTCATGTCGGCGACCTCTTGGTAGATGAGGTAGTCGGAACCCAGTGCCGCACCGATCTCGGGAATCTTGCGCCCGTGAGCGACGAGCTCCTGGCGGGAGGGCATGTTGATGCCGTACACGTGCGGGAAGCGCACGGGGGGAGCGGCGGAGGTGAAGGTGACCTTATTGGCACCAGCGGCGCGGGCCATCTCGATAATTTCGAGCGAGGTGGTGCCGCGCACGATGGAGTCATCGACGATGAGAACGTTCTTGCCTTTGAACTCCGAGGACATGGCGTTCAGTTTCTGACGCACTGACTTCTTGCGCTCGGCCTGGCCGGGCATGATGAAGGTACGACCCACGTAGCGGTTCTTGTAGAAACCTTCGCGGTACTCAATGCCGAGCTTGCGGGCCACCTGCATGGCGGCGGGGCGCGACGAATCCGGAATCGGCATGACAACATCCACGTCACCCATCGGGGTATAGGCGGCGATGGTATCGGCCAGGCGATCGCCCAGGCGCAGGCGTGCTTCGTAGACCGAGATGCCATTCATGATGGAGTCGGGGCGCGCGAGGTACACGTATTCAAACGAGCAGGGCACGAGCCGCGGGTTGGCAGCACATTGGCGGGAGTGCATCTCGCCATCCGCTGAAATGAAGATGGCCTCACCGGGAGCGACATCGCGCACGATGGCATACCCGGCGCTTTCGAGCACGAGGGATTCGCTGGCGACGATCCAGTCGGTGCGCCCGTTATCCATAACACGCGAGCCCAAAATGAGCGGGCGGATGCCGAAGGGGTCACGGAACGCCAACAACCCGTGGCCGGCAATCAGAGCAATCACGGCGTAGGAGCCCTCGACGCGTTGGTGCACGGAGGAGACGGCGTCGAAAACTTCGTCGGGGCCGAGGTCGATTCCCGAGACGGAATGCTGCAGTTCGGTGGCCAGTACGTTCAGCAACATTTCGGTGTCGCTGGAGGTGTTCACGTGGCGGCGGTCGACATTGATCAGTTCCCCGGCCAATTCGCGGGTGTTGGTCAGGTTGCCGTTGTGCACGAGCACGATGCCGTAGGGGGCATTCACGTAGAAAGGCTGGGCCTCTTCTTCATTGCTGGCGACACCCTTGGTGGCGTAGCGCACGTGGCCAAGGCCCATTGTGCCGAGCAAAGAGCGCATGTCGCGGGTGCGAAAACCCTCGCGGACCTGGCCTTTTGCCTTGTGCATGTGAAAATGGCTGCCGTCAACCGTGGCGATTCCGGTGGAATCCTGGCCGCGGTGCTGAAGGAGCAGCAGAGCGTCATAGACCTGCTGATTGGCTTGAGTTGCTGAAACGATGCCGACGATGCCACACATAAACCGCGGGTGCTCCTGAAGTTGGGCGTGCACAAGATAATGCAGGGGGGTGGTGAGGGAGTGGCCGAAACGAACCACTCTAAGTTTGCCACATCTGAGCGCCTCCTCACCGGCCGATAGAATTGACCCGTGAGCCACAATTCTTCTTATGCACGCGCAGGTGTTGACACCGCGGCCGGCGATTTGGCCGTTGAACTGATGAAAGCATCCGTCAAAGCGACGCATGGCTCCGAAGTCTTTGGTGGGGTTGGCGGGTTCGCCGGACTGTTCGATGTTTCGTTCATCAAAAACTTTGATCGCCCCCTGCTGGCCACCAGTACGGATGGCGTGGGCACCAAGGTCGCCATCGCCCAGGCGCTCGATAAGCACGACACCATCGGGCAGGACTTGGTCGGCATGGTCGTCGACGACATCGTTGTGACCGGCGCTCGGCCTCTTTTCATGACGGATTACATTGCGTGCGGCAAGGTTGTTCCCGAACGCATCGCCTCGATCGTCAAAGGCATTGCGGATGCGTGCCTCGCGACCGGCACCGCTTTGGTTGGCGGCGAAACTGCAGAACATCCTGGGCTTCTGGGGCCGGATGATTACGACGTCGCCGGCGCTGCCGTTGGCGTTGTTGAAGCAGCCGACGCTCTGGGGTCCGAGAAGGTTTTTCACGGCGACGTCGTGATCGCCATGGCATCGTCGGGTCTGCACTCCAACGGGTATTCGCTCGTGCGCCACATTTTGGCCGAGCACAAAATGGGCTACAGCGACTACTCGGCTGATCTCGGCGGGGTTATCGGCGAGATCCTCCTCGAACCCACCCGTCTCTACACCGGCCCCTTGGTCGACGTCTTGGCTGATGAAAACTTGCGCGGGGTCGTTCACGCCCTGAGCCACGTGACCGGTGGCGGCATCGCCGCCAACCTCGCCCGTGTGCTCCCCCTCAATTCGTGGGTCGAAGTTGACCGTTCCACGTGGTCGCCACAGAGCGTATTCCGTGTGCTGACCGGCATCTCGGGCGACACTCTCGAGAGCACCGAGGGTACTTGGAACCTCGGTATCGGAATGTTTGCGGTCGTGAAGGCCTCGGCGGCATCCGCTATCACGTTGCGCCTGACCGAGCTGGGGATTCCTTCGTGGGTCGTCGGTATGGTGTCGACCACCGCGCGCGACCTCACCGGGTTTGAGCAGGGCGCCAAGGGTGTTAATGGCGGCGCCGTTCGGTTGGTGGGCAGTTATGTCGACTAATACTGTTGCGCGCGCCCGTAAGGTGCTGTCGACTCAACGGTCGAAGATGGCGGCAAAGTCGTCTGCCCGCGCGAAGGCTCCCCAAAAGTTCAGCCTCGTCTGGTGGATGGCGTGGGTCACGCTCGGATTGGCGCTCGGGTTTATCATTCCCTCGGTCACCTCTTTTGTGGCGGTCGTCGACGGTCGCGATGCGACGGGGCAGTTCATCTATACCGTGCTTGGCGGTGCCGCTCAGGGTCTGATTCTCGGCTTCGCGCAGGCGTTTGCTCTTCGCAAGACGGCTGCCGCTCTGCCGATGTTCCGCTGGATCCTGATCACCGCGCTCGGCGGACTCATCGCCTGGATCGTCGGCACGGTTCCCGGCAGCTTCCTCAACATCGAGGCAACGAGTCCCGCTGCCATCATCGTTCTTCTCGCCTTCGCATTCGTCGCGGTCGTAGCGATGCCGTCGGCGCAGTTCTTCGTCTTGCGCGGAACAAAGTTTGGCAAGATCGGGCGCGTCTGGCGCTGGGTCCCCATCACGGCTGTCGCGTGGACGGCAGGAATCGCGTGGCTCCTCTTAGCTTCAACGCAGGTTCAAGACGGTGAGGATCTCATCCACCTGGTTGGGCTCTGCACCGTGGCCGGGCTTCTCATGGCGCTGACCGTTGCGCTCATTACAGGGCTGGGCATGCGCTGGATGCTGAACGGCTCGTCGCGTAAGACGCGTGCGCCGCGTGCAACGCGCAGCCCTCGTGCCGGTCGTGCGCCCCGCGCGGCCTCAACGCGTGCGCCTCGTGCCTC
>CANEXL010000124.1 GCA_947443745.1 Microbacteriaceae bacterium
CCATAGGGAGTAGGCGGAGCAACGTAGCCCCGCTCGACGCGCCATGGGGGTGCCACTGGCCACGACCAAGAGTCCGCAATCGCGGCACGCGCTATGGCCGCGGGCATCGACATCAAGATCAGCGCAAGGATGGCGAGGGCGAGGAGGCAGGCCGCGAGGAGACGCGCGAGGTCGTCATTATCGGGCCGATTGAACATGGCACCAGCGTCCTCGAACGTGCACCATGCCAGGGTCGTTCGTTGGCCGGGTGTTGACGCAACCGGCGTCGTCCCATCGGTGCAGGAGGGGACAATCTCACGTGAGGCAGAATGCGTGCACCGCATGGTTTAAGCGACTGGCACCATCGACATTCCCCGTTTGGTTACCTCCTTCGGCGTGTTGGTCGCTAAACGCGGTATGTCGATGAAGTTGTTGGCTGGGAGGTCGCCAAACGCGGCAACTCAACGAAGGAATCCCTAGTTGGCAGAAGAAGCGAGATGCTCAGCTTCCGCACTTGCGGCGTATTCCGCGTACAGTTCTCGTTCCCTCTTGCGCTTGGGAAAAAAGAAGACGACGAGAAGGATCCCGATCAACATGGTGAAAATCCCGGTGAGGTAGGCCCAGTCGGCGCCGTTGAGAAACGACGTGCGAGCTGCCTCCACAATAGAAGATGCATAGGTCGGGTATTGCGTGGCCAGGTCCTCAGCGCTGCCAAAGGACCGTGCGAGGGTTGCCGCAACGTCGCTGCTGATGTTGGCTTTGATCGCATCCGGAGCGTTGGCAATCGAGGTGGCGATTGCTCCGGCATACCCCGCGCCCAAAATGGCGCCGAGGAGGGACTGCATAATGGAGCCGCCAAGATCCCGCTGCAAATCGCCGGTACCGGATGCCATACCAACTTTGGTGACGGGAACCGAATCTGTCAGGGCATGCGAGGAGGGCGTTCCGGCAAGACCGACGCCCAAACCGATCAGGGCGTAGCTGACGATGACCGCACTCGCCGGGGTCGTCGCGCCCCAAAAGAAGTACATTGTCACGAACCCGAGGGTGCAGGCCGCAAACCCCATCAACAGCGTGATGCGCGATCCGAAACGCTCGATGAGGCGGCTGGAAAACGGTGCCGCGACCACCATGAAGAAAGCGCACGGAATGATGGTGGCGCCCGCTTGCAAGGCGTTGTATCCCAACACATTTTGGAGAAACTGCTCTCCCACATACATCGCACCCATGAGAGAGCCAAAGACGATGATGCCGGCCACCGCGGAGACCCAAAAAGTTGGACGTGCGGCGTACCGCAAGTCAAAGAGGGGAGAAGCCGCCAGGCGCTGGCGCACAAAGAACGCGATGCCGGCGATGGCGCTGATGATCAAGAGAAAGATGGCCCGATCGAGTTGACCGGGAAGAGCCACATAGTTGATTCCCAGCACTAAACCACCAATGAAGACGGCCGAGAGCAGGCCCCCGACGTGATCCACCTTCTCTGTCGATTCGTTGATGTGAGAAGGCACATAACGCCAGACCATGATCAGGGCGACGAGGGCAAAAGGAACCGCGATGAGAAATGAATAGCCCCAGGCAAAGTTGAGCAAAATTGCCCCCGCGATCAGGGGCGAGAGGGACGACATCGCTGCACCCAACGCTGACCATGTCGCAATCGCTCGTGTTCGAGCCGGTCCCGCCCACAGTGCCGAAATGAGGGCGAGTGTCGTCGGGTACGCCATGCCAGCGGCGAGACCGCCGAGCAGTCGAGAGAAGGCGAGGAGTTCAATTGTGGGGGACAAGGCCGACAGGAAGGCTGCCGGAATACCGAGGGCAAGTCCAACGATCAGCATCATTTTGCGGCCATAACGGTCGCCCAGTGCACCCAAATAGAGAACGGATGCTGCCAAGCCCAGCGAGAACCCCACTGCAACGAGGTTCAGTCCCGTTTGGGAGGCATTCAGGTCACGGCCAATGGCCGGCAATCCCACGTTGGCCACGGCGAGATTCATGTTGGCCACGCCTGCGCCCAAAACCAACGCCATGAGAATGAGGCCCTGGCGATCGGGCGTGACCGATGCGACGGATGCGGCCCGAGCCCCAGAGTTCGCTCCAATATGGGCCCCCGCGAACTCACCGCCGTGCGCAGTGTTGCTCCCCGCCATCGTGTGCCTCCCCACATCACTCCTATCCAACCACGCCCTGCTATGATTGAGGCGCACTTCGATTTATCGAGGTGACTTCGCGTGTCCATCAGCGTGTGAAACCCCATCGGTCGTGTGTGTGAAAACACCCACGCGGGCTTTCCTCCGGACACTAGGGCAAGTGACCTTCGGTCCTTGCGACATAACCGCAAATGACGTGTGTGCGCTGCGCGCGCTCACGTTGAGAACAGGAGATGGCCATGGCCGTCGTAACCATTCGCCAGCTGCTTGACAGCGGCGTTCACTTCGGACACCAGACACGTCGGTGGAACCCGAAGGTAAAGCGCTTTATTCTTGCCGAGCGCTCCGGCATCCACATCATCGACCTTCAGCAGTCGTTGGTTCACATTGACAACGCCTATGACTTCGTCAAAGAGACCGTTGCTCACGGTGGAACCATCCTCTTCGTCGGTACCAAGAAGCAGGCTCAGGAGTCCATCTCCGAGCAGGCAACGCGCGTAGGTCAGCCCTACGTCAACCAGCGCTGGTTGGGTGGACTTCTCACCAACTTCCAGACGGTTGGCAAGCGCCTCCAGCGTATGAAGGAGCTCGAAGAGCTCGACTTCGACGACACCGCGAACAGTGGTTTCACGAAGAAAGAAATGTTGATCAAGAAGCGTGAACTCGTCAAGCTCCACAAGAGCCTCGGTGGTATCCGTAACCTGACCAAGACTCCGAGCGCACTCTGGATCGTCGACACCAAGAAAGAGCACCTCGCCATTGACGAGGCTCGCAAGCTTGGCATCCCCGTAATCGGAATCCTTGACACCAACTGCGACCCCGACGAAATGACCTACCCCATCCCGGGTAACGATGACGCGATCCGTTCCGTTGCACTGCTGACCCGCATCATTGCGGATGCTGCTGCAGAGGGCCTGATCCAGCGCCACGCAAAGCCTGAGTCGGGCGAAGCTGCTGAGCCTATGGCTGAGTGGGAGCGCGAGCTTCTTGAGGCTTCCGCAACCGAGTCTGCTGCCGAGACCGTTGAGGTCGAAGCTGTTGCTGACGAAGCAGCTGTTGAGGCAATTGTTGCCGAGACCGTTGCCGTTGATGCTGCTGTTGAGACTGTCGTCGAAGCCGCTGCTGATGCTGCCGTCGAGGTTATCGCTGAAGACGTCGCTGCTGAAGAAGCTGCTGCTGAAGTTGCTGCCCCTAAGGCTGCAGCTCCCAAGGCCGCTACCCCCAAGCCAGCCAAGTAACTTTTCCCTATTTTCATCCTGACAAAGGAGAGCTAGACAATATGGCTAACTTCAGCCTGGAAGACCTCAAGTCCCTGCGCGAGCGCCTCGGCACCGGAATGGTTGACACCAAGAACGCTTTGGTCGAAGCCGAGGGTGACATGGACAAGGCAATCGAGATTCTTCGTCTCAAGGGAGCAAAGGGTAACGCTAAGCGTGCCGACCGCTCCACGAGCGAGGGCCTCGTTGCCGCTGCAGAGAATGGCACAACCGCCACGATCATCGAGCTCGCCTGCGAGACCGACTTCGTAGCCAAGGGCGACAAGTTCGTTGCTCTCGCCGACAAGGTTCTCGCCGCAGTTGTCGCCGCTGGCGCAACCTCCGTCGAAGAGGGCCTTGCGGCTCGCGTCGAGGGCACCACGGTGGAAACCTTCATCAACGATGAAGCTGCCATCTTGGGCGAGAAGATCGAATTGCGTCGTTTGACGTCGATCACGGCCGAGCACTTTGCTATCTACCTGCACAAGACCAGCCAGGACCTGCCACCCCAGGTTGGCGTTTTGGTCGGCTACACCGGTAGCGACATGGAGACGGCTCGGGCAATTGCCCAGCACATCTCGTTCGCGGACCCTCTGTACCTGAGCCGAGAGGATGTCCCCGCTGCCGAGGTCGAGAAGGAACGCCACATCGTCGAGGAGATCAGCCGCAACGAGGGTAAGCCCGAAGCGCAGCTGTCCAAGATCGTCGAAGGTCGCATCAGCGCCTACATCAAGCAGATTGCATTGCTTGAGCAGGAGTACTCGCGCGACAACAAGTTCAAGGTTGCTCAAGTTCTCGACAATGCCGGCATCACGGTAACGGGTTTCACTCGTTTCAAGGTCGGCGCGTAACTTTCACCACATGAAGAAGTCCGGATTGCATAAATGTGCATCCGGACTTCTTTTTGTGTGTGCCCACAACCACTAGTTTTGAAGTACACATAACGCACGCAAAGGAACTCTTTCTCATGACAGATGGAAATCGCCGCCGCAGGGTTTTGCTCAAGCTTTCGGGGGAAGCGTTTGGTGGAGGATCACTGGGGGTTAACCCCGATGTTGTGAGTGGCATGGCACGCGAGATTGCGGCCGCATCCGATCGCGTTGAAATCGCCATTGTCGTGGGTGGCGGCAACTTCTTTAGAGGCGCCGAGCTGTCTCAGCGCGGCATGGACCGCTCACGCGCCGACTACATGGGCATGCTGGGCACCGTCATGAATGCTCTCGCTCTGCAAGATTTTCTCGAGCAGGCTGGGGCAGAAACGCGCGTTCAGTCCGCAATTGCGATGTCACAAGTTGCCGAGCCATATCTTCCTTTGCGCGCTATTCGTCACCTTGAAAAGGGACGAATTGTTGTCTTCGGTGCCGGAGCTGGCCTCCCATTCTTCTCAACCGACACCGTCTCCGCCCAGCGCGCACTGGAGATTCATGCCGATGAAGTTCTCGTCGCGAAAAATGGTGTTGACGGTGTTTACACGGATGATCCCCGTACCAACCCCAATGCGACCAAACTTCACCATGTGACCTACGGTGATGCCCTGCAGAAGGGGCTGAAAGTCGTTGACTCGACAGCCTTTAGCCTCTGCATGGACAACAAGATGCCCATGCGGATCTTCGGCATGGAGCCTGCTGGCAATGTCACGCAAGCTATTCTGGGAGCCGAAATCGGCACCCTCGTCACCAACTAGACTTTTGTCACTGCACCACAAAACAAGGAGTTACACGTGATTGCCGAAGTTTTGGCCGATACCGCCGAACGCATGAATAAGGCCGTTGACGTTGCGAAAGAAGATTTTTCCAATGTTCGC
>CANEXL010000125.1 GCA_947443745.1 Microbacteriaceae bacterium
CTCCCAAAAATACTAAAGATTTTTTACGGGTGACCGACCGCGCTGACGTCACCATCACGCCTCAGCAGGCAGCCGTTGAAATCGGTGGCGTCACGGGTCAAAAGCCGGAAGACATTCTCAAAATAGTGGCTGACGCCCTCTCCGCCAACCCCGACAGTGACTTTGCATACCTGATGAAAGGCGTCGACGTCGACAAGTTCCGCGCCCTCAATGCCCTCGGCATTCCGTGGCTGTATTCCGAACCGGCTCCCGGGCGGAGTTACCCCAACGGCGGTGTCGCTGGAAACCTCATTGGGTACGTCGGACAAGATGGAGCCGCTCAAGCGGGCATTGAGCTCACCTCCAACGCCTGCCTTGCCGGCGTCAACGGTGAAGAGATATATCAGCGGGGCGCCGACGGCATCCGAATTCCGGGCAGCACCATCACCAGTGTGAGTGCTCAGAACGGGTCGAGCGTCAAGCTCACCATTGACGCCGATTTGCAGTGGTACAGCCAACAGGTCCTCGCGAAGCAGGTCGACGCCACCGGAGCAAAGTGGGGAACGGTCGTCGTTCAAGAGGTGAAAACGGGCAAGCTTTTAGCCGTTGCAGACTATCCAACGGTGGATCCGAACAACGTCGATGGGACTGCCGAGGCGAATCGTGGATCTCTGGCATTTATGGCGCCGTTTGAACCGGGTTCCACGATCAAGGCACTCACGGCAGCATCGCTGCTCGACGCGGGGTTAGCCGACCCGACAAGTCAAGTCTTCGCTCCGTACAGCATCGAGTTTCCCAATGGGGCCAAGGTGCACGACGCGGCGCAGCATGGTGTGGAACGCCTCACGTTGACGGGCGTTCTTGAGCAGTCCTCCAACGTTGGTATAACTCAATTGGGCGAAGTTCTGGCCTCGGATAAACGCTACGACTACCTGGCAAAGTTCGGGTTTGGTTCCGCGACGGCCGTCGGATTCCAGGCGGAATCCAGTGGAATTCTGCATCCCTGGCAAGAGTGGGACAACCAGACGTATTACAACACCATGTTTGGCCAAGGGCTCGCAACGACGGCGATCCAGGTGGCGAGTGCCTACCAAGCATTGGCCAACCACGGTGTTCGACTCCCCGTTCAACTTGTCGAAGGTTGCGTTGCGCCCGACGGAACGATGACCCCGACTGTGTTGCCGGAACCGACTCGTGTTGTGTCTGATGCCGCGGCAACGACGACCGTTAACATGCTCGAGAACTTCGTGTCCAAGGGGTGGATTTCGCCGTATATTTCAATCCCCGGATACCGCATTGCGGCCAAGACCGGAACGGCCGAGCAGTCGGATGGAAGTGGAAGCTACTCATCGAGTTACGTGGTCTCCAATGCCGCTATTTTGCCGGCCAACGATCCCCAGTACGTCGTGACGGTAACAATTGCATCGCCCCAGAGCAACGGGTCTATGGCCTCGCCGCCTGTGCTCAAAGCAGTGATGGCTCAAGTATTGAAAAAATACCGGGTTGAGCCCTCTCCTGACGGTATGCCAGACCTTCCCATCACTTTTTGATCACCGCTCAACCGATATGATTTTGCTCATGGATGGAGGTGTTTAGCGTGGTCGAAAGTACCTCATCCCTCCGGCCAGAGAACCCCCATTCCCGCTCGGTGGCCGCCCTCGTTGAGACATTTAGTTTGTCGCGTGGCGATGGCGCTTCCAGCTCGGTCAGCCCCACCTTGCGTGTCACGGGCATCACGATGGCGACGTCAGAAGTGCGTCCCGGAGACGTGTTCGTCGGCCTCCCAGGAAAGCGCGTTCATGGGGCCACGTATGCCGTGGCCGCCCGCGACGCCGGTGCCGTTGCCATCATCACCGATCACGATGGAGCCACCGTTGCGGCCTTATCAGGCCTCCCCGTTTTCATTGCCCCCAACGTTCGCGAAATTTTGGGGGAGTTGGCAGCCTGGGTCTTTGACACGGCCAACGATGCCCCCATCACCTTTGGTGTGACGGGAACCAACGGCAAAACCAGCGTGGTCTATCTGATGACGGCCCTGCTCACGCAATTGGGGGTCACGTGCGGGCTGAGTTCCACCGCAGAGCGGCGGATTGGCGAGACCGCAATCGTGAGCCAGCTGACGACTCCCGAGGCCACCGAACTTCACGCGCTGTTGGCCCGCATGAAGGAGGCCGACGTTGCCGCCGTTGCCATCGAGGTGTCAGCGCAGGCAATGACGCAGCATCGTGTTGATGGAGTTTTCTTCGACGTTGTTGGTTTTGCCAACCTGAGCCACGATCATCTGGACGACTACGCGACCTATGACGACTATTACGCGGCAAAGGCCGAGTTGTTTACCCACGAGCGTGCCGCACGCGGTGTCGTTCTCGTCGACACGGAGTGGGGGATCAAACTCGCGACCGAGTCGAAAATCCCCATCACCACGGTATCTACGCACCCCGGTCTTGCCGCTGATTGGCAGGTGACCGTCACGGCCGAAACTCCTCGCAGCGTCACGTTCGATCTCACCTCCCCTCAGGGCGCCGCGATGACCGTGAACGTTCCCCTGCTCGGCAGGTTCATGGCCGC
Organism: Microbacteriaceae bacterium; assembly: GCA_947443745.1. Taxonomy (GTDB): domain Bacteria; phylum Actinomycetota; class Actinomycetes; order Actinomycetales; family Microbacteriaceae; genus Alpinimonas. The sequence continues at coordinate 2,548 of CANEXL010000125.1, forward strand.
AAACGCCGCTCTGGCTATTGTCATGCTGATCGAAGGGGGTTACGCCGCCTCCGAGATCGCCGCTGTACTGGAGCGGGACGGGGGGATTCGTGCGTTCATTCCCGGTCGCGCTGAAATAGTGTCGGGCTCTGCCGGGCCGATTTTCTATGTTGACTACGGCCACACGCCAGACGCTTTTGCGAGCATCCTGTCGTCACTTCGCACCGTCATCTCGGGCAAGATTGTCATGGTTTTTGGTGCCGATGGTGATCGTGATCGAACAAAACGGCAGGAAATGGGGCAGATTGCTGCCACGGGAGCCGACGTCGTGGTGATTACGGACTTTCACCCGCGCACGGAGGACCCGGCCGCCATTCGGGCACAACTACTCGCTGGTGCGCGCAGTGCCCATGCGAGAAGCGAACTCTTCGAGGTCGCTGACCCCACCGAGGCTGTTCGTTTTGCCCTTACGCTTGCCGGCGAAGGCGACGCTATTTTGTACGCCGGGCCCGGGCACGAGAACTACCGAGAGGTCGCCGGTCACCATGTGGCCTACGACGCCAGAAACGACGTGCGACTCGCTCTTCGTGAAGCTGGCTGGATGGAAAAGACGAACGACCATGATTGAGCTCACGCTGGCAGAGATTGCCCACATTGTGAACGGCCGCCTCGTCGGCGGAGACTCCACAACGATTGTGTCCGGATTGACGGACACCGACTCCCGCCTCATTACTTCCGGCGATATTTTTGTCGCCAAGCCCGGTGAAGAAACCGACGGGCACCTGTTTGTTGCCGCGGCAGTTGAGCGTGGAGCCGCACTGGCCATTGTCGATCACGAGGTTCTGGGCGCGAACGGCGCATCTCTGGCAGCACCCCAAATTGTTGTTAAGGACACGGTTGTCGCTCTGGGAGCACTCGCGACAGAGGTCGTCGCTCGGGTGCGCTCCCTGGGAAAACTGCGCGTTGTCGGCATCACCGGCTCTAACGGAAAGACGACGACGAAAAACCTGATTGCCGCGATGTGCGAGCGCGTTGGCACCACTGTTTCTCCCCGCGACTCTTTCAACAACGAGGTCGGCGCACCCCTCACCATGCTGAAGGTCACGAACGCTACCGAATTCTTGGTTCTTGAATTGGGAGCGAGCGGCATCGGGCACATTTCGCGGTTGACCGCCATGGTGCATCCGGACATCGCTGTGGTTCTCATGGTGGGTCTCGCTCACGCCGGGGAATTCGGGGGAGTGGACGCCACCGTTAAAGCTAAGGGTGAGCTCATCGAGGCACTCCACTCTGATGGCATAGCCATTCTGAACGCCGATGACTCGCGCGTTATGGGGATGCGTACCAAGGCGCCCGGGGACGTTCTCACGTTTGGGCTGACGTCCTCTGCCAATGTTCGGGCCAGTGACATTGAAGCCTCGCTTGCGGGCACACGCTTCATGATGCATCTGCCGGACGAAGAGGCAGTGGCTGTTCAATTCAAAGTTCTCGGCGAGCACCATGTCATGAATGCGTTGGCGGCAGCGGCCGTTGGCCGATCCTTGGGATTCGAGACGGCGCTCATCGTTGAGGCGCTCGAGTCGGTGGAACGAGCCGAACACTGGCGCATGGAGCTCATGGGCGGAAACGGCGTCACGGTCATTAATGATGCCTACAACGCGAGTCCCGATTCGATGGCGGCCGCACTCAAGACTCTTGTTCTGGTTGCGGGCCCCCACAATCGCACGATTGCTGTTCTCGGCGAAATGGCCGAGCTGGGCGAGTTCTCGGGTGAAGAGCACGACAGAATCGCTCTCCTGGTGGTTCGCCTAAACATCAATGAATTGGTCGTCGTGGGGGCCGGCGCCCGCCGACTCCATATTTCTGCCATGAATGAAGGTTCGTGGGATGGCGAGTCGAAATACTTTGAGACCCAAGATGAGGCCTACGCTTACCTTTCGGGCCTACTCGCCGAAGGCGACATAGTTCTAGTAAAATCATCGAATGCCGGAAATCTTCGCTTTCTCGGAGACCGAATAGGAGAGATGTACGCATGAGCACTCTTCTCCTAGCGGGGGCTATTTCGCTCGTCTTCACTCTCTTCATGACGCCCGTTTTCATTCGCCTTTTTCGTGCGGTGGGCTGGGGACAATTCATTCGCGAGGATGGCCCCAAAGAACATCACCTCAAGAAGGGCACGCCCACGATGGGCGGCATCGTCGTCATCTTGGGCGTCGTCATCGCGTATTTCATGGCCGTCTGGCTGACCGGCGCCACCGTTGAACTGCCGTCTCTCCTTGTTCTTTTTCTCATGGTGGGTCTGGGACTCGTCGGTTTCATTGACGACTTCATCAAGACCCACAAACAGCGCAGCCTGGGCCTTGGTGGGATTTCGAAAATTATCGGCCAGGTCGTTGTTGCCGTGGCATTCGCTCTGCTGGCCATCAGTTTTCCTGACGAAAATGGCAAGGCACCGGCCTCGATGCGCGTTTCCTTCCTTCGCAATACATCAATTGACTTCATGCAACTGGGGCTCATCGCCGGAATCATTGTCTTTTGCCTCTGGATTGTTCTTATTGTGACCGCAACGTCGAACGCGGTGAACGTGAC
>CANEXL010000126.1 GCA_947443745.1 Microbacteriaceae bacterium
AATTCCCACGCTCGCGATCAGGCCAAAAACGATGGCGCCAACGGGGAAGGCCGCTACGGCTGCACCAAAATCGAGGTAGCTGAGCCCGAGGGCACCTTTGATCTCGGGATACCGTGGCAACACGTTTGCCATCAAGGCGCCGTTGGTCACGAAAAGCAACGTGACGGCAAGACGCGCGTTTCGAACCTTGGGTGCAGTGAATGACGCGTCGAGGTTCTTGATGATGACACCTTCTGTCGTGTTGGCGGTCGTCGGCACTCAGGGACCATCGGTAGGCTCAATCGTATTGCCGCTTCGTCGGGTCCGCGCCACGTGGCATCCACCAGAGAAGGACTTCTTTCCTAATGCGCAAAATCCTCGTCACCCTCGCCGCCCTCATTGCCGGACTTGCTCTCGCCTTCGCGGGAGCCACAACGGCTACCGCTCACAGTGAGCTCGAAGAGTCCAACCCGGCGCAGGGTGCGACTGTGAGCATCGTCAGCAAACTCGTCTTGACCTTTGGTGAGGCTGTTGTTCCCGATTACTCCACTGTGGTCCTGGCCAATGCCGGCGGCGTCGCTGTCGAGCTTGGCACGCCCACCTTCGACACCACGTCCACCATCATGACGATCCCGATCACCTCGGGGGTCCTCCCCAACGGGGACTACATCGCCGGCTTCCGCATAGTCTCGGTCGACGGTCACCCCATTTCTGGTGAGGTCGACTTCACGGTTGCCGGCTCGGATGCGCCAGCGCTCGTTGCACCCTCTGGCACAGATGAGGACTCGGCATCTGCCGCCCCTGAAGCGACTGAGGAACCGCTGGCCACCGATGGCACCACCGCCACCGTCACACTCACAGCGCAAAATGATGGCCCCAACACGCTTGTCGTCATCGGAACCGTCGCCGCAGCGCTCGGGGCACTTGCGCTCGTGACTGTCGTGCTTCTCGTCGCTATCCGTCGCAACCGCGCCAAGCCCACCGACGGTCAATAACTCGGGAGAGCAATGATCAATCCCCAGTCCAAGATGCGGCCTGCAGGGGATGCTCTCATTTTTCCGCGGAGGATTTCCCAGGCTCTGTTTGATTGCTGAGGATTCAGTACATGGATCCCTATGGGGCGAGCTACCAGGTCGGCAATCTGGAGACCTGTGCTGTTGGCGTGCTTGCTGGCAAAAATAAAGTTCACTGCGGCATGCATTTCGCGAGACGATTGGGGTCCTCTTGGGCGCAAAAATTCCTGGTGTAATTCTTCGTCTTCATTTTTTCCACGACTCTCGAAGACGATGGATGTCGTGAGATTTTGCTGTCCGTGGTCGCGGAGGTAGTCAAAAACTAGCTCGAGACCCTGATGGAGTGCCACGTGGTAAGGATTCTGAGGGCCTTCCGCCCTCCCCGCGGGCCAGCCTAGGAGTTCGACCTCGACCGAGGTTTGAGTTATCCAGAGATCGTGTCGCTCTGGTGCAATCAGTGCCAAAAAAGTGGATTCTCTCGGGAATGCGTGTTAACGTGGTCGAGGACCGGGATTTCCTAGTCGGCACAAAACCTCTGAGATTTGTCGGAGGTTTTTTGTTTTAACTGGGCACAGCCCAGGAGTTCGACCTCGACCGAGGTTTGAGTTATCCCGAGGCCTTCACGTACCCGGAGGGGCGCAAGTTTTCTCCGACCTCCCCCAGAGGATAGGATTACTTCGTTGCGCTGTCATTGCACAACATGCCGCCTTAGCTCAGTTGGTAGAGCAATTCACTCGTAATGAATAGGTCGCGAGTTCGACTCTCGCAGGCGGCCCCACGTACGTTTTTTGGCGCAAACTTCGATCGCAGGAGAGCAACCATATGAATAACTGGAAACCAAAACTGTGGCTGCGCATCTTGTTGCCGGCCGTTCTCCTTGTTATCTGGCTGACGCTGGCTGGCCTCGGTGGCCCGACGTTCGGCAAGATTGCGGGCGTCTCCACCAATGACCAGGCGGGGTTCTTGCCCACGAGTGCGCAGAGCACCGAGGTTAATGACTGGCAGGCCAAGTTTCGGGAGTCCAATGACATTCCCGCCATTGTCGTCATTGAAGCGGATGCGTCCGGCCAGGTAGCCGACGCTGACCGTCAGGCTTTCGCCAATCTCGCGACCGCCATGGGGACGGTCGAGGGCGTCGCGGCTCCCGTGAGCCCGAGCCCGGTCAGCGTCATCGGCCCGATTTACTCCGAGGACGGTTCGGCTGTCGAGTACATCGTTCCGCTGGCCAACGACAGCGAGAATCTGCGCACCGTCGTGGCCGATCTGCGCACCACGGTTGCCGATAGCACTCCTGCCGGATATGCGGGCTACGTCACCGGTCCCGCTGGGCTTCTCGCCGACTTTGTGGGCGGATTCGCCGGTATCGACGGCATTCTGCTGCTGGTGGCCCTCGGTGCCGTCTTCTTCATCTTGCTCATCGTGTATCGAGCGCTCCTGCTACCGGTGCTTGTGTTGCTGACATCGGTGTTTGCGCTGTCGGCATCCATTCTCGGTATTTATTGGCTGGCCTACAACGACGTCATCAAGGTCTCGGGGCAGAGCCAGGGGATTCTCTCGATTCTGGTGATTGGGGCGGCGACCGACTATGCCCTGCTTATGGTCGCCCGCTATCGCGAGGCACTGTACGAGGTGGAGTCCAAATGGACCGCTATCGGGCGCGCTTTCAAGGGGGCTTTCGAGCCCATTTTCGCCTCGGCAGCCACCGTTATTGCGGCACTGCTCTGCCTGCTGTTCTCCGACCTGAACTCCAACAAGAGCCTCGGGCCCATCGCGGCTTTTGGCATCGGGTTCGCTTTCTTGGCCGCGGTCACCTTGCTGCCCACGTTGCTCGTCATCTTCGGCCGCGCTGCCTTCTGGCCATTTAGGCCCAAGGTTGGCGCTCACAAGGCCGCCGTCGAAGGCCCCCACGTTATCGTCGGGTTGGAAGGCGTGCGCGGTCTGTGGAAGCGCGTCGGAACCCTCATTGCCAGCCGTCCGCGCACCACCTGGATTGCGGCTCTCTTGCTGCTCCTTCTCGCGGTTGCCGGGCTCCCGTCGCTCAAGGCGAGTGGCGTTCCCCAGACGGACTTCCTCCTCGCCCAGTCGCAGGCTGTCGATGGCCAGGTCGTCTTGGGTAATCATTTTGATGCCGGATCCGGTTCGCCCGCAGTTATCATCGCTGACCAGTCAACCTACCCCGCCGTGATTGCGGCTGCCGAGAAAGTCGACGGCGTCTCCACCGTGACGGTGCAGTCCCTCCCCTCGGCGAGCGCTCCCACCGGTCCGCCCGTTGCGGGAGCGATGCCTGTCGCAGCCGACCCCAAGATCGTGGAGGGACGCGTTCTCATCAACGCCACCCTGACGTTCCAGGCCGACTCGAAAGAGGCCGAAGCCGTCGTTGCGGACCTTCGCACTCAGCTCGTCACCGTTGATCCCACGGCAATCGTCGGCGGCGTGACCGCCATTGCGCTGGATACGAACACCACGGCTCAGGCTGACCTGCTGAAGATTATCCCCATTGTGTTGCTCGTCATCTTGATCATTCTCATGTTGTTGCTGCGCTCAATTTTGGCGCCCGTCATTCTCATTGTCAGCGTGGTCGTGAGCTACGCCGCGGCCCTGGGCGTATCGGCACTGGTCTTCAATAACGTCTTCAACTTCCCCGGTGCGGATGCGAGCGTGCCGCTCTTCGGGTTCGTCTTCCTCGTGGCGCTTGGCGTTGATTACAACATCTTCTTGATGACGCGCGTGCGCGAAGAAAGCCTGAAAATTGGCACCAGACCGGGAATTTTGAAGGGTCTCGCCGTCACCGGTGGGGTCATTACCTCGGCGGGAGTTGTGCTCGCCGCGACCTTTGCGGCACTCGGCGTGATCCCGCTGTTGTTCCTCGTGCAGCTGGCCTTCATCGTGTCGTTTGGTGTCATCCTCGACACGATTATCGTGCGCTCACTGCTCGTTCCCGCGTTCGCCTATGACCTTGGCAACAAGATCTGGTGGCCAAGCAAGCTCGGCCGCGAACCCCAGATTGCCAAGAAGGCAACGCACTAGCTCCTACGGAGCGAAGTGCAGCTCGGGCTCGACATCCACGATGAGCACGAGGGGCGTTGTGCGTGTCGCAAGGTCTGCCGTCGCTGTTGCTAAGACAGTGGCGAGCGTTCCGTAATCACTGAGGCGCTGACTCTCGCACCCGAGGCTCGTCGCGAGTTCAACAAAGTTGATGGCGTCAAACGCGGGCCACGCGGGGGGAGCCGTGCTGGCGCGTTCGGCGAGGCGATCCATGACGGCGTAGCGCTCGTTGTTCAAGATGACGAAGAGTGTTCCCACGTTGTATTGCGCGGCACTCCACAGGCCCTGGATGTTGTACAACGATGACCCGTCACCCAACACGGCCACTACGGGGCGGGCAGGGTTTCCCATGCGCAGGCCGATGGCAGCCGGTAGGCCGAAACCGAGACCACCCATCGCGGCGCTAACGAATCCCAGCGGTGAGCGCGCGGGCATAAGCTCGTGCATGTCGGGGCGGCTCGACGGGGTCTCTTCGACCACGATGGCGTCGGCAGGCAGTAATTCTCCGAGCAATGCCATGACGTGCGAGGCGCGGATGGGTTCGCTGGCCTTCGGAGGCACGGGCGCGGCACGACGGGGAGCGATGGCGGTTCGCGGAGCACTCACCAGTGTCACCTGTTCCACGAGGGTTGCCAGTGCGGGAGCCGGATCGGCAATAACGACGAGCGAGGCACGACTGCGGTGGGCCTCGTCGGTGTCATCGGTGATGAGCACAACGGTGGCACCCTCGTCATACATGGCGCCCGGTTCAAAGTTGTACTGGCGAAAGACGGGGGCGCCGACCGCGAGAATAACGTCGAAGCCGACAAGCTGGCCGCGCAAGGTGGAACGAGCCGCCGACAAGAACCCCGCGAAGAGGGGGTGATCTTGAGGGAACCCGGGGCGGGCGCCGAAGGACTCTTGGTACACGGGGAGCTGAAGTTTTTCGGCGAGGGCAACAGCGGCGGCCCACCCGTCATCTGTGGCGTTACCAGCCCCCACCACCATGACCGGTTGCGACGCTCCGTCGATGTGGGCGGCAACCTCCGCCAGCACGGAAGTCGATGCCAGGTGCTCGGCGT
>CANEXL010000127.1 GCA_947443745.1 Microbacteriaceae bacterium
CTGAACGCTCGTAACCACGGCATTGGTCGCATCTTCGACCTCTTCGGTGGCCTTCTGGGACAGACGAACCCCGACCTGCTCAACGCGGCCGGCTTCTCCTCCTCACCTCACTTCATGTACTCGGGCAACTACTCCGAGGGCAAGCGCAAGGGTGAATGGTTCCAGCTGTACTCGATCGGCTTTGGTGGCATCCCCGGACGCCCCATCGGTGATGGTCCTGATGGTCACTCCCTGTGGCCGTCGTTCGTCAACATCCCTAGCGAGTACCTGGAGTCCTACTACCCGCTGCGCATCGAGAAGATGGAAACCATCAGCGACACCGGTGGTGCTGGATTCCACCGCGGTGGTAACGGCGTCGAGGTCGAGTACCGGTTCTTGGAGCCGGGAACAATCGCGATCCACGATGACCGTTGGTTGACCTACCCCTGGGGTGTCAACGGCGGCGAGCCCGGCGCTCGCGGCACCAAGTGGCTCGAATCTCCTGACGGTACAAAGAAGGTCTTGCCCAGCAAGGTCATCGACGTCGAGGTCAAGCCCGGTGACGTGTTGCACTTCATCACGTGGGGTGGTGGCGGATGGGGAGACCCTCTCGCCCGCGAACCCGAAACGGTGGCTCTCGAAGTGCGCCGTGGTCTCGTGACGGTTGAGGGCGCTCTGCGCTACGGAGTCGTCTTGTCTGCCAAGGGTGTCGTTGACGCCAGTGGCACGGAGGCTCTCCGGGTGAAGTTGGCTGCTGGCCGACCCAACCCTCTGCCAACCTTCGACATGGGCCCACCATTGGCAACAATTTTGGAGCGCGCCTTCGAAGAAACCGGGTTGCATGCTCCCAAAATGCCCGTTCCGTTGAGCTAAAAGCGAAACACGAAACACGAAACGCGGGTGCCTCCTCGGTAAACTCCCCCCAGGTTTGCCGGGGAGGCACTTTTCCTTCAAGAGATAATGAGCGGATGATGACGACGATTCAGATATGTGAGGTCTCTCCTCGAGACGGCCTCCAGAACGAAAAGACCCTGCTGACAACCGACGAAAAAATCGAGCTCGTTACCCGTTCGATTGCGGCTGGCATCAAGCGCATCGAAGTCACCAGTTTCGTTCACCCGCTCAAGGTTCCACAGATGGCGGATGCCGAGGCAGTCATGGCGGGAGTGCCCCGCGTTGCGGGAGTGAGCTACGCCGGGCTCGTCATGAACCAGCGCGGACTCGACCGAGCTTTGGCCGCTGGTGTGGATGAGGTCGACATTGTCGTGGTCGCCACCGATACGTTCGCCGGCAAAAACCAAGGCGTCACCTCCCAGGAATCCATCCGCATTGCCAGCGAACTTGTGGCTGCCGCCCGTGCCGCCAATGTCGCCACCACCATTACCGTGGGCGCTGCTTTCGGCTGTCCGTTTGAGGGTGACGTCTCCCTCGACCGCATCACCGCCATCATCGCCGATGTCGTCGCGGCCGGACCCGATGAGATTTCGTTGGCCGACACCATCGGAGTGGCCGTGCCCTCCGACATCACGCAGCGCGTGGCGATTCTCAAGAGTCTCGCGCCGGCTTCCACTCCCTTGCGCCTGCATCTGCACGATACGCGTCACACCGGAGTGGCGAATGCGGTGGCCGCGGTTGCCGCCGGAATTAGCGTTCTCGACTCCAGCATCGGTGGGGCCGGCGGATGCCCGTTCGCTCCGAAAGCCACCGGCAACGTCGCCACAGAAGATTTGATCTACCTTTTCAATCGCATGCGCGTGAGCACCGGTGTCGACCTGGACCTCATCATCCAGGCTGCTATCTGGCTCGAGGAGCGTCTGGGCAAAGTGTTGCCCGGAGCCTTGTCTCGAGCGGGCGACTTTCCCGGCGAGCTCCTCGGCGCTTCGGCCTAACGATACGAACTCGGAGAACACCATGACACGCACACTGGCCCAAAAGGTCTGGGATCAACACATCATCGCGCACGAAAGTGATGGTCCCGATCTCCTCCACATTGACTTTCACCTCATTCACGAGGTGTCGACGCCGCAGGCGTTTGACGGCCTTCGCCTCGCGGGGAGAAAAGTGCGTCGCCCCGATCTGACCCTTGCCACCGAAGATCACAACGTTCCGACGCTCAACATCACGGCGCCGATTGCCGACCCAATCTCGCGGTTGCAGATCGAGGCATTGCGCAAGAACGTCGAAGAATTCGGCATCAAGATCTTCAAACTCGGTGATGCGGGCCAAGGAATCGTGCACATCATCGGTCCCGAGCTCGGCATTACTCAGCCGGGAATGACCATCGTCTGCGGTGACTCCCACACGGCCACCCACGGGGCGTTCGGAGCTCTCGCCTTCGGCATCGGAACGAGCCAGGTCGAACACGTGCTCGCCACCCAAACGCTTCCTCAGGCCAAGCCCAAAATGATGGCGGTCACGGTCAACGGTTCCCTGCCTCACGGCGTGACCGCCAAAGATCTCGTTTTGAACCTGATTGCGCACGCCGGCATCGGCGGCGGTCAGGGCTACATCGTGGAGTACCGCGGTCAGGCCATCGAAGAACTCTCCATGGAGGGCCGCATGACGGTCTGCAACATGTCGATTGAGTGGGGAGCCAAGGCGGGGCTCATTGCGCCGGATCAGAAGACTTTCGATTACCTCGAGGGACGAAAGTTTGCGCCCCAGGGCGATGATTGGCCGCTCGCGGTGGAGTCGTGGAAGGCGTTAGCCACAGATGAGGGTGCCGTCTATGACAAAGAGATCATTCTGGACGCCTCGACGATGTCGCCGTTCGTCACTTGGGGTACCAACCCGGGACAAGGCGTTCCCCTGAGTGGTGTCGTGCCTTCTCCCAATGATTTCACGGATGAGGGCGAACAGCAGGCGGCTCTCAAGGCTCTGGCCTACATGGATCTCACGGCGGGCGAACCCATGCGTGACATTGAAGTGGATGCCGTCTTCATCGGCTCCTGCACCAATGGACGTCTCGAAGATCTTCGGGCCGCGGCCGCCATTCTTGAGGGTCGGCACATCGCCGCCAACACCCGTTTACTCGTTGTGCCCGGATCTGTTCGGGTTCGCCTGGAGGCGGAGAGCGAGGGGCTCGACAAGGTTTTCATCGCCGCCGGTGGCGAATGGCGCGGGGCCGGATGCTCTATGTGCCTCGGCATGAACCCGGATCAGCTGGCTCCGGGAGAGCGCTGCGCCTCGACCTCCAACCGAAACTTCGAAGGTCGTCAGGGCCAGGGTGGCCGCACGCACCTTGTCTCCCCGGCCGTCGCCGCCGCAACCGCGGTCATGGGCCGACTTGCCGCCCCGGCAGATCTCGCCCGTTAGTCTTCACGAGAAAAGTGGCACAGTAGTCATGGAAAAATTCATTTCGCACACAGGAACGGCTGTCCCGTTTCGGCAAAGCAATGTCGACACCGACCAAATCATTCCGTCGGAATACCTCAAACGCATCACCCGGAACGGCTTCGAGGATGGTCTTTTTGCCGCCTGGCGCACCGAGGAAAACTTTGTCCTCAATAAGGAGGAATATAAAGGGGCCTCCATCCTGATTGCCGGGCCCAACTTTGGCATCGGCTCATCTCGGGAACACGCGGTGTGGGCGCTGCAGGACTACGGATTTGCGGTCGTCATTTCCCCGAGCTTTGCGGATATTTTTCGCGGCAATGCGGGCAACGCTGGACTCGTCGCTATCGTCGTCGATCACGAGGCCGTGGAGAAGCTGTGGGACATCGTCGAAGACAATCCCACGACTCCCGTGACCGTCGACTTGGAGGCGCGCACCGTCAGCGCCGGGGAATTCATCGTAACTTTTCAGATCGATGATCACACCCGCGCACGCCTGTTAGAAGGCCAAGACGAAATTGCCTTGACGCTGGCCCACGCCAAAGAAATTGACGCCTACGAGTCGGCACGCCCATCCTGGCGCCCACTCATTAGCTAGAAAGCTTCTCGATATCGACGCCCTGCTCGCCGACATCAGTGCACTGACAGTGATGCCCTTTCCAAACCTCGTCTACCGGGTACTGGCGGACGAACCCGGACGACTGGAGTCGTGCTGGCATCGCGTGCGGCCCGGGCTGGTGCTCGTGGGCGCACGTCGGCTCCGAGAACGACTTGCAGATAGGGGGTTGACCGCTGCATTCTCCCCCGAGCCGCAAGAGTTCGTCACCGACGAACGTCGACGCAAGTTGACGGACGTTCTCAACGCCTACGATTCGGGCAACTCGTGCAACGCCGTGCTCATCACGCTGCTGCTCCAGGGAGCACGAGGCGACGCGGAGTCGCGGCTCGTGCCCGTTCAGCCGCCACGTGCCGACGTTCCCGGCGAGCGACGACCGCTCCCACCGATGCTCGAACTCGAAGCGATGAGTGACGCAACGCGCGAGCAGGTCCTCCGGCTGGCACGGATGGTCGACCCAAAAGGCGATGTCGTTCCAAGCCTTTTCCGACATCTCGCAGACGACGAAGGGCTCCTGAATATTGTGGCCGCCACGCTGCGAGCGGCATCCCTGAGCGGTGACCTCGACCGGCTTCACAACGAGATCACCGCAAGAGTCGCTGCGACGATCACCGAGTGGCCGGTACCCGTCGACCCGCTCACCGACCCCGGCACCCGCGCTCTGATCGAGCCGTTCGCGAGAGTGATTCCTCGCATGCTCGCTGTTTCCGCAGTCCTGCACTCCATCATGACGGCAGATTAATGCATCGATATGGAAAGCCTTTTAGCTAAAGACCAGCCTTAGCTAGAGGTAGATCTTGAAGCCGACGTGAGAGGGTTCGAAGCCGAGCCGGCGGTAGAAATTTTCGGCGCCCTCGCGAGAGGTGGTCGTTGTGAGTTGCGCCAAGACGGCGCCCCGGCGGCGCCCTTCTTCGAGGGCCCACGACATCATTGCGGAGCCCAGCCCGGCGCCCCGAGAGTCCTCGCGAATCAGAACGGCCTCAATCTGCAGGCGCGTTCCGCCACCGCGAGAAAGTCCGGGGATGAAGGTGAGCTGAAGCGTTGCGACAACGTCACCGTCGGGGGAGTGTGCTGCCACAAGGAGCTGAGCAGGGTCGGCGTCGATCGCCTGAAACGCCAAGGCGTAGGCATCATCCGCAACATGCTCGAAGGTGCTGCCGTGGTGGAGA
>CANEXL010000128.1 GCA_947443745.1 Microbacteriaceae bacterium
CGAAACCCCCGCCAACGGCGACAGCCCAGCCAACGGGACAAATCCCGCCACCGGAGCAGACAGCGCAGACAGCACGGCGGCAGCCGTTATCAACTAGGGGGAGTCGCGCCCAGTCCCGTGGCCAAGAGCGCCGCGTGGTCAACTTCGCTGATATCGGCATAGCTCACGGCGAACGCCGCGATTGCCGCATCGAACTCACTGGTCTCACCGAGGTAGCCGCTGATGATCGAGGCGTCACCCGCCCGGGCATGCGCTCTGGCCAAGACGGCGCCGCAAATCTGGGCGTACACACGCAGCCCGTGCTCATCTAGGAGTGTCGCGTCGATCGAGCCCTTCATGTCCCAGAGCTGCCGGAAATAGAAGTCATAGGGAGCAGAGGGGCCGCCGTGACACCATCCGAGAAAAGGGTCGCTGGTGGACTGCATCATGCGTTGGCCAGCCACGACACGCTCGCCGCTGTTGGCGTACTCACTGGCTCCCGCATAGGGCTCGAGCACGGAGGCACCAGCCTGTTTCGCCTGAAGAACCATCGGCTCGCCATCGCCCGATTCCAACAAGATGACATAGGCGCGGGTGCCGACGCTGCCGACTCCCACTACTTTGAACGCGAAGTCAACGAACGAGTAGCGGCCCACGAGGGCGGCGCGGTCAGCTTGAAGCGTGCTGACGTAGTCCGCAAAGACAGGGGCGAGAGTGTCGACCACACTGCCAAATTCTCCGTCGGCCACCGGCGTCAAGATGGGCGGTTCGGACCTGAACCGTCGCTTGCCGTCAACAACCTCCGTGAGTTTGACGATGGCAGAATCTGAGGTTTTGCGCTTGGCTTTGTCACTGGCCTTCACCAGCGCGCGACGGATGTCCGACTTTTTCAGCTGGGACACCATCCAGTCGACATCGACCCGGGTGTACCAGACGTCGAGGGTTTCGCGTTCGCTGAAGGCCAGCATCCATTCGCGATACGACTGGGCGACTCCTTGGCTGGAGCGCAGCACTTCCTCGGGCGAGAACCCGTTGTTGCGTGCCGCGATGGCGAAGCTCGCCGCAAGCCGCTTGACATCCCATTCAAACGGCCCCGGGAGCGTCTCATCGAAATCGTTGAGATCAAAAACGAGGCTGCGTTCCTGCGACGCGAACATGCCAAAATTGGCGAGGTGGGCATCCCCACAGAGCTGTACGCGAATGCCCGAATGTGGCGTCACCGAGAGGTCGCGCGCCATGACGGCGGCCGCTCCCCGCAGAAACGCGAAGGCGTCGATTGCCATCCGTTGGTAGCGAAGGGGCACGAGATCCGCGTCGCGCACGACTTCTTGCCCCCGCAGGATGGCCATCGTGTCGGGTCGCTCCGCCAGGGAGGGAACCCGTGAGTGTTGATCAAGCGGCACCTGTCTGCGAAGGTGCTCGCCGACCAAACGTCGTTCGGCTCGGGTGGGGCGGGGTCGCTGAAAGAGCTCTTTGGCCGACTCGGGCGACAGCGCTGTCGTCACGGGTTTCTCCCTTGTGCGTGGTGCGGGCGGGCGTGGATATGGAGCGGTTGTGGCGTTGTCTTTACTTAAAGGCGACGATGATCTCGACCTCGACCGGCGCGTCTAGGGGAAGAACGGCCACACCGACGGCACTGCGCGCATGCGCACCGATGTCGCCGAAGATTGCCGCGAGAACCTCAGAGGCACCGTTGATCACCCCGGGCTGACCCGTGAAATCAGGATGCGAGGCCACGAAGCCGGTTACCTTGACGATGCTCGTGATTCGGTCCAGGGACCCGATGACCGACTTCACCGCGGCAAGCGCGTTGAGGGCGGAGAGGCGGGCATATTCCTTGGCGTCGGCGGCGGGAATGAGCCCGTGGCCGTCGCCAACTTTGCCCGTAGCGGGCAGCGCGCCGGAGACCATGGGAAGCTGACCGGCCGTAAAAACGAGGTCGCCGTGAACGATGGCGGGCACGTAAGCGGCAACAGGAGCAACAAGTTCGGGAATGACAATTCCGAGCTCAGACAGACGCACATCAATAAGAGACATTGGTCTTCTTTCTATTCTGCGAGGGGGCGTTTGAGGTACGCCACGAGGCCACCTTCTGGCCCTGTGACAATTTGAACGAGTTCCCAACCTTCGGATCCCCAGGTGTTCAGGATGGCTGTCGTGTTGTGAATGAGCAGCGGTGTGGTGATGTACTCCCACTTGGATGCAATCATGGTTCTCCGTTCGGTTATTTCTCAGCAAAATCGGGCTAACCTTGATTCTATGTCTGCCCAAAAAACGTTGAAGCCAGGTGTGTTCGGAGCGGTTCTCGCATTTGTGGGAATGAGCGCCGTTGCCTCCGTGCTCGTTGCCGTCGCGGTGACCCCCGCCATCGCTGTTACCGGCCTCACCGCCAACAGTACTTTGGGCATTTTTGACAACCTTCCTGACTACCTGGCCATTGGCGACTTGGCTGAAAAGACCAGCATCTACGCGACGGCCGCTGATGGCTCTGAAGTGCTGCTGGCCTCCTTCTTCGCTCAGGACCGCCAGGAAGTGACGTGGGATCAGGTATCCCCCTTCGCTCGCGACGCTGCTGTTGCCACCGAGGATCCTCGCTTTTATGACCACGGCGGCATCGACCTGATCGGAACCATTCGTGCGGCCCTCAGCAACTCGGCGGGTGGAGACGTTCAGGGTGGATCATCTATCACGCAGCAGTATGTGAAGAATGTTCTCGTACAAAAGGCCGAGGAGATTTCTGATCCCGTTGCCCGTGCGGCCGCTTTTAAAGCGGCCACAGAAACCAGTATCGACCGCAAGCTCAAGGAGATGAAACTCTCCATCGGTGTCGAGCAGAAGTACAGCAAGAACGACATTCTGATGGGCTACCTCAACATCGCTTCCTTCGGAGGTCGCGTGTATGGAATTGAATCCGCCGCTCAGCATTACTTCGGCGTGAGCGCCAAAGACCTGACGCTCCCCCAGGCGGCAAGCTTGATCGCCACCGTGAACAACCCGAACAACCTTCGCATCGACATGCCCGACAACATCGCCGAAAACCAGATCCGTCGTGATTACGTTCTCGACCGCATGCTGTACGAGAAGAAGATTTCCCAGAAAGAACACGACGACGCTGTCGCGGAACCCGTCACGCCAAACATCCAACAAGCCAGCACTGGCTGCCAGACGGCCGGTGGCGCTGCCTACTTCTGTGACTATGTCACGTGGACCATCAAGAACGACCCTGCCTTCGGCGCAACCGCTGACGACCGCTGGACCGCGTTCCAGCGCGGTGGCTGGAAGATCATGACAACCTTGAACCCCGACGTTCAAGCAGTGTCGGTCGCGACCCTCGATGCCGCTATTCCGAAGGTTATCGATACCGGTGATATCGCCGCCACGACGGTCTCCGTTCAGGTGGGTACGGGTCGCGTGTTGGCCATGGCTCAGAGCAAAGATTATTCCAACGACCCCGACGTCATCGCTCAGGGGTCAAACTTCACCTCCGTCAACTACAACACCGATAGCGCCTACGGCGGCTCCTCCGGCTTCCAAGTGGGCTCCACCTACAAGATATTTACTCTGGCCGAGTGGCTGAAAGCCGGGCATGGGCTCAACGAGTCCGTGGCGGGAGCTACCAAGACGTGGAAGATGTCGGAGTTCACAAACAGTTGCGACGGCACGGGTGGTCCCGATTGGACGCCCACAAACTATTCGGGCGGCGGCCAGACCGCAACGGTTCAGACGGCCCTGAACAACTCGTGGAACACAAACTTCCTCACCATGGCGTCCAAGCTTGACCTCTGCAACATCCGCAAGGATGCTGAGTCCCTCCTGGTGCACCGCGCCGACGGCAACCAACTGACCAGCAACCCTTCGGCCGTTCTTGGCACCAACGAGATCGCGCCGATTTCCATGGCCGGTGCGGTCGCAGGAATTGCCAACGCTGGAGTCGTCTGCCACCCCATCGTGATTGACAAGATCACGGACCGCAACGGCAAGGACATCGCGCCCCCAAAGGCAGACTGCGTACAGGGATTGCCCGCCAACATTGCCAACGCGGAAGCGTCGGGTCTTGAGAAAGTTCCGACCGTGACAGCCTCCTGGTCTCCCGTCGGTGACGGCGTTCCTTACATCGCCAAGACCGGAACCTCCGATAACTCAGAG
Source organism: Microbacteriaceae bacterium (assembly GCA_947443745.1). Taxonomy (GTDB): domain Bacteria; phylum Actinomycetota; class Actinomycetes; order Actinomycetales; family Microbacteriaceae; genus Alpinimonas. The sequence goes on from CANEXL010000128.1 coordinate 4,126, forward strand.
CACAACTGGATGCTCGGCTCAACGACGTCCGTCTCCACCGCAGTGTGGTTGGGCAACGCTTCGGGCCACACTCCCGTCACCCAGTGGACGCGGTCGCCCTATATTGTCGTTCAGCACATTTGGCGCGACATCATGACGGTCGTCAACCCCATCTATGGCGGCAACGCTTTCCCAGCCCCGGATCCTGCACTCGTCGCGGGTAAAACCCTCGCGGTGCCCGATGTCAAGGGTCTGACTCTCGCCCAGGCAAAGACGCTCATTGAGAGTGTCGGCTTCACGTTTGAAGACGGTGGCGCCGTTGACTCGGAGCTCCCCTCGGGTCAAGGCGTTCGCACCGACCCCGTCGCCGGAACGACTTCGGCTCTCGGTGTAGCCGTGAAGTTCTATTCCAGCAACCAAGCATTAGTCGACGGTCCGCCGAGCACCATCGGCATGACCGAGGCCGCGGCCAGAAGCGCGTTGACAGGCTGGGCCGTTTCTGTCAAGAAGGTGGCGGCCCCATCGGCCGGCAAGAACTGCACGAGCCCGCTACCCATCCCGGCACCGCCCGCCCCCGCTCCGACGCCCGCCACCGTGTCGACCCCCTGCCCAGTGGATAACAGCAACCAAGGCTTGGTCGTCAAGCAGGATGTCATCGGCGGGTTTGTGAAGCCGGGTTCGACCGTCACAATTTCTGTTCAGGAATAGGCGATGAGTTCACGCCATAGCGGCGGGCGCGACGCGCTCGTCGCTCTCGGGCTAGTTGCTCTCGGTACGTTCGTGTGGGCATCCGTCATCGAACGAAATGCCTTCACCCTGCGTCGCGTTACCGCGCCCGTCTTGGAACCAGGCTCCGCGTCGTTGCGCGTTTTACATATTTCGGACCTGCACTTGGCTCCGTGGCAAAAGGAAAAGCAGGCCTGGGTTCGTGCCCTCGCTGAACTTGCTCCCGACCTCATCATCAATACCGGCGATAACCTCGGTCACGCC
>CANEXL010000129.1 GCA_947443745.1 Microbacteriaceae bacterium
CGCGCGCTTCGTGGCGGGGTCATCGAAGAAAGCCGGACTGGGAAACGGTTGCACTCTGGCACCGAAGGCGTCACCAAAGCGCTGCAGCATCTCGCTGGCGTAAGACAATCCCGTCGTGCGCTCGTTGCCGGCGCCGTTGAGCTGAACAATCTGCGAGTTGTGGGTAACTTTTGGCACCAAATGGCGACTAATAGCGCTCATGGTCGAACCCCAGGCGATGCCCATTGTCATATTTGACTCGAAAAAACGGCCGAGAATACGTGCAACCGAGAGGGCAACGCGTTCCAATCGATCAACATCGCTGGTGTTATCGGGAACGGGAACAACGTGTGCCGTGACCTGAAAACGCTCCAGGATGGTCTTCTCTAATTCTCCTAAAGCGTCGAGAGGCGACCGAATCTGAATGTCGACCAACCCGCTGGCGCGAGCCTGGCTGAGGAGCCGGGACACCGTAGAACGCGAGGTTTGCAGCTCGTGGGCGATGGCTTCCATCGTCAGATCTTGCATGTAGTAAAGGTGCGCCGCGCGCAGGGCATCTTGCGTTCGATTCAACGGAGACAGTTCATCCATCATGGTCGTAGAGCTCCTTGCACATATGTGCATATAGCTTGACCCTTTATGCCGTTCTCGTCAAGCTGAAGGAACGCCTTACCTTCATCGTGAAGGCCGGCGGAAAATAAGAAAAGGCGATGACGATGCGCTCTCACATCACGCGGTCACAAGAAACACAATCAGTAGAACTCAATTCGACGGCTGTTCTCTCACAATCTGCGCAGGCGCAGGCTGCAATCAAGGACCGACCGAATGCACGCGTGCTCATCATTGGAGCGGGCATCAACGGCATTGCCACTTTTAGAGATTTGGCCTTGCAAGGCGTCGAGGTCACCATCGTCGACCGGGGAGACTACGTCTCTGGCGCCTCTGCGGCTTCCTCGCACATGATTCATGGTGGCGTGCGCTATCTCGAAAATGGCGAGTTCCGCCTCGTTCAAGAGTCTGTTGAAGAGCGAAACTCCCTGATCAAGATCGCTCCTCACTACGTGAAACCCCTCAAAACGACCGTGCCAATCTTTTCTACATTTTCGGGCATTCTTGCGGCACCCCTCCGCTTTCTGACGCACAAGCAAGGAGTCCACACCGAGCGTGGGGCACTCCTCATCAAAATCGGCCTCATGCTGTACGACTCCTTCTCGCGCGACGGCGGAAGCGTGCCGCGACACGAGTTCCGGGGGCGCAAGGAGTCTTTGCGTCAGTTGCCGCAGTTGAACGCTGGCCTGAAGTACACCGCGACCTACTTTGACGCTTCGATGCACGACCCGGAGCGCCTGGCGCTGGATGTCCTCAGAGACGGACTGGATGCGGGCCCTCACGCGCGAAGTGCCAACTACATCGAAGCCGTGGGGATGGATGCCGATGGTGTTCAGCTTCGCAACACGGTAACCGGGGAGACCTTCGCTTTTACAGCGGATGTCGTCGTCAACACGTCGGGTCCGTGGACCGACCTCACCAACGACGCCTTGGGACACACGAGTGCTTTCATGGGCGGTACCAAGGGATCGCACATTGTGTTGGACCACCCGGGACTTCTCGAAGCCACCGGGGGACGCGAAATATTCTTCGAGCACGAGGACGGCCGCATCGTTTTGATTTACCCTCTCGACGGGCGAGTACTAGTGGGCACCACCGATCTCGAGCACGACATGACTCAGCCCATCCGGTGCACCGAAGAAGAAGTTGACTACTTCTTTGAGCTGGTGGCGCATGTCTTTCCCCGCGTGAAGGTGGATCGATCACACATCGTTTTTCGCTTCGCCGGGGTGCGTCCGCTTCCCAACCACGACGATGAGCAACCAGGCTTTGTGTCGCGCGACTATCGCATCGAATCGCGCGTCCTTGGCGAGCGAGAAGGAACGTTGCTGAGTTTGGTCGGCGGTAAGTGGACCACGTTCCGAGCGCTAGCCGAGCATCTCAGTGGTGACGTACTGGTGCTTCTGGGGGCGCAACGAACCGTTTCGACGGTTGGCCTCGCCATCGGCGGTGGGCGCAATTTTCCCACCACCGAAAGCCAACTCCAGGTGTGGGTCGCGGCTCACGGCGACGAGATTGGCACGGCACGAGCCGCACAGCTTCTCGCTCGCTACGGCACGCGAGCCAGCGATGTTATTGAGCACTTGCTCGATGGCTTCGATGCTCCCTTGGTGAATAACCCGGCCTACTCGCGGCGCGAAATCGAACTTCTTGCTCGCAGCGAGTTTGTGGTGCACCTCAGCGATGTTGTTCTTCGTCGCACCAGCATCGCTTTCAAGGGTGGGATGTCACTCGAGCTCCTTGCCGAACTGGCCACTATTTTGGCGCCAATCCTCGGTTGGACCGCATCGCAGTGTCAACGCGAGGTCGCCCAGCTTGTCGATTTCTTGCACGAAAACCATGGTGTGGAACTCACGCCAGTGACGCCACTCAGTCGCGAGCGTTCGACCACCACAGCCCCGTCGCTCAACGCGGCTTAGGCCGGAAAACGAACACAATAACTAGGGAGTCAACGTGGACAATCTCGGCACAATAATTCTTTCGGAGATCATCGGTACGGCGCTTCTCATTCTTTTGGGAGGCGGAGTGGTGGCAAACGTGTTACTCACCCGAACCAAGGGATTTGCCGGTGGAACACTGATGATCACCATTGGCTGGGGCTTGGCGGTCTTTGCCGGCGTTACGGTCGCCTACAACTCCGGAGCTCAGTTGAACCCCGCCGTCACCCTCGGCCTTGTCACCTCGGGAGCAACCGAATTCGCCTTCGGGCTTCCGGTGACCTTTTTCTCCGTCATGGTCTACATCGTTTCGCAGATGGTCGGAGGCATTCTCGGTGCGGTGTTCGTGTGGCTCGCGTACAAGCAACACTTTGACGCCGAGCCGGACGCTGGCAACAAGCTTGCCGTCTTCTCCACGGGCCCTGCCATCCGTTCTTATCGTTGGAACATGGTGACCGAAATCATCGGAACGTTCGTGTTGGTCTTCGTGATCATCGCCTTCGCTGGTGATCGGCAGGGAGTCAATGGTGGACTGGCCGCCCTCGGGGCTCTGCCGGTAGCCCTGCTGGTTATCGCGATTGGCGCATCCCTTGGCGGCCCAACGGGGTATGCGATCAATCCGGCACGAGACCTTGGCCCGCGCATTGCCCATGCTTTTCTCCCCATCAAGGGCAAGGGGAGCTCGGATTGGGCGTACTCGTGGGTTCCTGTTGCCGGCCCACTTATCGGCGGATCGCTCGCTGGTTGGTCCTCCATTTATCTGCTTCCCATCCTCACCTAGGCACCGTTCCGCCTCTCGTCCAATAGCGTTACGGATGTGGGGCGAAAAAATCCTTACAAGATTTACCCATAACAAAGGAGTTACACATGGTTCAGTACGTCCTCGCAATTGATCAGGGCACCACGAGCTCGCGCGCCATCATCTTTGACAAGTCCGGATCGATCGTCTCGACCGGCCAGCTGGACCACAAGCAGATATTTCCCAAAGCGGGCTGGGTGGAGCATGACCCCATGGAAATCTGGAACAACACGCGTGAGGCCATCGGGCAAGCGTTGTCGAAGGCCAACGTGACACGCCACTCCATTGAGGCGGTGGGAATCACCAATCAGCGTGAAACGGCCGTGGTGTGGAACAAGAAGACCGGGATCCCGGTCTATAACGCGATTGTCTGGCAGGACACGCGCACCCAAGGCATTGTGGACCGTCTTGCGGCCGACGGCGGAGTGGAGCGATTCAGAGCCACGGTGGGGCTGCCCTTGGCAACCTATTTCTCGGGAACAAAGATTGTCTGGATCTTGGAAAATGTTGACGGAGCCCGCGAAGCTGCGGAAGCCGGAGACCTTTTGTTCGGCACCACCGATACCTGGATCTTGTGGAACCTGACCGGCGGCGTCGACGGTGGCGTTCACGCGACCGACGTGACCAACGCCTCGCGCACACTCTTTATGGACCTCACCACTCTCGAGTGGGATGACGAGATTCTTGCCGCGTTCAATGTTCCCAAGGTCATGCTTCCGACCATTAAGTCCTCATCCGAAATTTACGGTCATGCCCATGCGGCCAGCCTGTTGCGTGAGGTGCCCATTGCGGGAATCCTCGGGGACCAGCAAGCAGCAACCTTTGGCCAGGCTGCCTTCGACAAGGGTGAAGCCAAGAACACCTACGGCACCGGAAACTTCTTGATTTTCAACACGGGCACCGAGATTGTGCACTCGAAGAATGGTCTCTTGACCACCGTCGGGTACAAGCTGGGCGACGCCGAACCGCATTACGCGCTCGAGGGATCTATCGCCGTCACCGGTTCGCTCGTGCAATGGTTGCGCGACAATCTCGGAATGATTGGCTCGTCCGAAGAAGTTGAAACACTGGCCGGAACGGTTGACGATAACGGTGGCGCGTACTTTGTGCCGGCGTTCTCCGGACTTTTCGCTCCCTACTGGCGTCCGGATGCCCGCGGTGCCCTCGTGGGACTCACCCGTTACGTCAACAAAGGCCACGTCGCACGCGCCGCGTTGGAGTCCATCGCCTTCCAAACTCGTGAGGTACTGGATGCCGTCAACGCCGATTCTGGCGTGCCCCTGACGGAGCTCAAGGTCGACGGCGGGGCAACCGTGAACGATCTGCTTATGCAGTTCCAAGCAGACATGATTGATGTTCCGGTCATTCGCCCCGTCGTGAAGGAGACAACCGCCCTCGGTGCCGCCTACGCGGCTGGCTTGGCCGTCGGGTTCTGGAGCGGGCTCGACGAGCTTCGCGCCAACTGGCAGGAATCAGCGCGGTGGGAGCCCAAGATTGAGCCGGCAGAGCGGGAACGCCTGCTGCGCAACTGGAAAAAAGCTGTCACGAAGACCATGGACTGGGTCGACGAGGACGTGATCTAAAACGCCGGATCAGTGCGAGCGAGGAACCAGGCCGA
>CANEXL010000130.1 GCA_947443745.1 Microbacteriaceae bacterium
CAGCAGCACGACGACATCCTGCCCCAGCTCGACGAGACGCTTCGCGCGCTCGATGGCCAACTCGGCGACCATGGTGTGATCTTCGGCGGGACGGTCGAAGGTTGAGGCAATGACCTCACCCTTGACAGTGCGCTGCATGTCGGTGACTTCTTCGGGACGCTCATCCACGAGCACGACCATGAGGTGAACCTCGGGGTTGTTCTCGGCGATCGCGTTGGCAATCTGCTGCATAACGATTGTCTTGCCGGCCTTGGGGGGCGCCACGATCAAGCCGCGCTGTCCCTTGCCAATGGGGGCAACCAAGTCGATGATGCGTGCAGTGAGTTTGATGGAGTCGGTCTCCAGACGGAGGCGCTCCTGAGGGTACAAGGGAGTCAAGTCCTGGAAGTCGACGCGAACGGCGGCCTCTTCAACGGTCTGACCGTTGATGGAATCCACCTTGACCAGCGCGTTGTACTTCTGGCGACCGAAGCCCTCGTTCTCGCGAGGCTGCTTGATGGCACCGATAACGGCGTCACCCTTGCGCAGGTTGTACTTCTTGACCTGACCGAGCGAAACGTACACGTCGTTGTTACCGGGCAAGTAGCCGGCGGTGCGAACGAACGCGTAGTTGTCCAGAACATCCAGGATGCCGGCAATGGGAATCAAGACATCGTCATCGAGAATCTCGGGTTCGATGTCGTCTCCACCGATGCGGCCGCCACGACGACGATCGCGCTGACGGCCACGGGCGCTGTCACGGCCGTAACGGTCGTCACCCTCGATCTCGGGACCATTGTTGTTCTGGCGTCCACCATCACGGTTGTTGTTGTCGCGAGCATTATTGTCGCGAGCATTATTGTCGCGAGCATTGTCGCGGGTGTTCTCGCGAGGGTTCTGGCGGTTGTTCTCGCGGGGGTTTTGGTTGTTCTCGCGGTTATTGTCACGAGGATTCTGACGCGTGTTGTCGCGCTGGTTCTGACGACCGTTTTGGCGACCGTTGTCGGCACCGTTGTCAGAACCGTTGTCGGAACCGGCTTCGCTTTCGGCCTCGGTGGTGGCATTCTCGCCACGAGGGGTGCGACCGTTGCGACCACGGTTGCGGCTACGCGAGGGGCGCTCGCCTTCGACGCGCTCGCCATCGGTGCCGGCGGAATCGCCCTGCGCCGAAGAAGTCTGAACAGAAGGAGCCTGGCTCTGTTCCATTTCGCCCCATGACGCGTCGTTCTGAGCGTTGATGGCGGCGGATGCTGCCAGAGCCTCCGAAGATACCTGAGCGGCTTCAGCAGACGCAGCGGCCTTGGCTGCGGCAGCGGCGCCACGAACGGGGCGGCCGCGACGGGCCGGAGCAGCGGTCTCGGCTGCGGATGCCCCTGAAGAATCGGAAGCGTCCGATTCGCCTGAAGCGTCGGATCCAGAAGAATCTGCAGAACCGGCGAACGAAGAGTCAGACGCAGCGGACGCTGCAGCCTTCTCGGCCGCGATCTCTGCCTTGGTGGGGCGACCACGACGGGCACGCACAGGGGCGGCACTCTCGGTGGCGGCCTCGCTCGTAAAAGCGGGCACGACGGAAGCGTCACTTGTGGCGACATGACTCGTCGCGCTGACATGGGTGTCGGCACTCGCGGATGCGGAGCTGACGGTTACGGCGCTCACTGCGGCATCGGCGGAGGCAACGGGTGCCGTCGTCGAGGCGCGGCGTGAAGCGCGCTTGCGGGGTGCTGCTTCTGCAGCGGGGATGTTGTTCTCGGTGATCTCGTCCACGAGGTTTCCTTACTAAGTAATTGTGTGTGCACCAGAGCTGTTCCATGCCTTGGCCCCGAAGTTCAAGGGCGGCATATGAGGAAGTAGTGCGAATAATTGCGATGGCCGAGTGGCCGGTGAATGCTCCGGGATGGCTCCCGCGTAATTACGCGGCTTCAACCGGGTGCACCCAAACCATAGCATCCTTGCCCGATAGTTTCATATTTTGCCCACACCGCGTTCAAAAAACCGAGTGATTGCGCCTTATAGAATGAGCTCTAGAGTGAATGACGTGATGAAATCTCAGAAGCGACCAGCTAACGTCGCCATCATCACCGTCTCCTATAACTCCAGTGCTCAGCTGGAGGATTTTCTCGCCAGTGCCGTCACCACCGTTGCGAAGGCCGCACAGATTCTCATTGTCGATAACGCCTCCGCCGACATTGTCGCCACCCGCGCAATCGCCAGACAGCGCGGCGCGCGCCTTCTCGAGCTTTCCGACAACCGCGGCTATGGCGGTGCGGTCAATGCTGGGGCGGCATCCCTCGATAACGCCATCGAGTTTATTGTGGTGGCGAACCCCGATCTTTCTTTCCAACCGGATGCCGTGGCCCACCTCGTTGTTGCCGCCGAGATGGATCCCCGGATTGCGGCCACCGGCCCTCGCGTGCTCAATGTCGACGGCTCGGCGTATCCGTCGGCCCGCGCCATCCCCTCTCTACGAGTCGGAATCGGCCACGCGCTCTTCGCCAATGTCTGGCCCAACAACCCGTGGACGCGCGCGTATCATTCGGATGTCACCACTCGCGGCGAGCAGTCTGCTGTTGGTTGGCTGTCAGGCTCCTGTATGTGCGTTCGACGCAGGGCCTTCGAGGCCGTCGGCGGGTTCGATGAGGGTTACTTCATGTACTTCGAAGACGTGGACTTGGGTTACCGCTTGGGCAAGCACGGATTCCTCAATGTCTTCGTGCCCACAGCAGAGGTGACCCACATCGGTGGTGTCTCCACGGCAGCACACTCCAAGAGGATGCTGCGGGTGCACCACGACAGCGCCTACCGCTTCCTCGCAAAGAAATACACCGGGCCACTGCTCGCACCCCTGCGCTGGATCCTGCGCCTCGCACTTACCGTGCGCGTCACTCTCTCGCGCTAAAGAACCCTATGCAGCGTTATCGGTGCGCGTAACCGTCGCACCCTTGAAGTCCACGGCCAGCATGAGTGCCTGCCACGGAGTTTCTTGGTGCTTGGCAACGAGCTCAGCCGCAACGAGGCGCTGACCGGGATCACTGCAGAGCACGAGCACCGAGGGTCCGGCACCGGAGACGACGGCCGCAAAGCCGTGCTCGCGGAGCATCTTGATGAGCGTGTTCGTCTGAGGCATGGCCTCGGCACGGTAGTCCTGGTGAAGCTTGTCTTCGGTGGCCTCGAACAGCAGTTCGGGGCTCTGCGTCAGGGCAGCGACGAGGAGCGATGAACGCGAGACGTTGAAGATGGCATCCTCGTGCGGAACACTCGCGGGTTGCAGTGAGCGAGCGAGCTTGGTCGACATCGTGAAAGAGGGCACGAAGACCACGGGCGAGACGCCGCGGTGCACCATCAGCTTCTTTTGGCGAGGACCCTTATCGGTCGTCCAGGCAATGGTGAGACCACCAAAAAGGGCGGGGGCCACGTTATCGGGGTGCCCCTCCATCTCTGTCGCGAGATTGAGCATGGTCTCGTCATCAAACGAGAAGATTCCGTCGAGCAAACCCTTGGCGGCCAGAAGGCCAGACACAATGGCGGCACTGGAGGAACCCATGCCTCGGCTGTGCGGAATCGTGTTGTGGGCCCGAAGATTCAGCCCCGGCATCGTGACACCCGCGTGGTGAAACCCGCGTGCGATTGACTGCACGACAAGGTTGGTCTCATCCGTGGAAACGGGAGCCGACGAGTCCACCGAACCCTCGCCGATTACTTCAACGAACACACCGGGTTCAGGCCGAACACTAACCTCGAGCTCGTCGTAATAGCCCAGAGCAAGGCCGAGCGTATCGAAGCCCGGGCCAAGGTTGGCCGATGTTGCCGGAACGCGAACGGTTACCGAACGCCCCGAAAGTGATGCATCGGCCTGTGCCATTAGTGCGTTCCGCCCTTGACGAGTCCGAGAACGTCGGCGATTTCTGGGACATCCACGGGAACCACCGTGGGCACGACATCCGTGCCATCGGGCTTGCGAAGAGCCCACTGGGGATCTTTCAGTCCGTGACCGGTAACGGTCAAGACGACAACAGAACCCGCAGGAATCATTCCTGCGTCGGCACGCTCGAGAAGACCGGCAACACTGATGGCGGAGGCTGGCTCAACGAAGATGCCGACCTCAGCTGAAAGGATGCGCTGCGCGGCCAAAATGCCGGCGTCGTCGATGGAACCGAAGTAGCCATTGCTGACCTTTTGGGCGTTGATTGCCAAGTCCCACGAAGCGGGGTTACCAATACGAATGGCGCTGGCAAGCGTCTCGGGGTTCTTCACGGGGTGACCCAATACAAAGGGCGCGCTACCGGCGGCCTGGAAGCCAAACATGCGGGGAAGCTTGGTGATCGCACCGCGCTCCAATTCTTCGCTGTAGCCCTTGAAATAGGCCGAGTAATTTCCGGCATTTCCCACGGGAAGGAAGTGGAAGTCGGGAGCGTCTTCGAGAACTTCAACAATCTCGAAGGCGGCCGTCTTCTGACCCTCGATGCGGTCAGGGTTGACCGAGTTCACGAGGTGCACGGGGTAGTTCGCCGACAGTTCGCGGGCGATGTCGAGGCAGTCATCGAAGTTGCCCTGAACCTGCAGCAGCTGCGCGTTGTGAGCTACGGCTTGGCTCAGCTTTCCCATGGCGATCTTGCCCTCGGGAACGAGAACGGCGGCGGTGATGCCGGCGTGCGTGGCGTAGGCGGCAGCCGAGGCGCTCGTGTTGCCGGTCGAGGCGCAGATGACAGCCTTTGCGCCGTGCTCCACGGCCTTGGAGATGGCCATGGTCATGCCGCGGTCTTTGAACGACCCGGTGGGGTTCATGCCCTCGTACTTGACGTAGACGCGAGCGCCGGTGCGAGCCGACAAAGCTTTGGCTTCAATCAGCGGTGTGCCACCTTCGCCCAGCGAGATGATGGGGGTCGCATCAGAGATGTCGAGGCGGTCTGCATACTCGTGCAGAAGTCCG
>CANEXL010000131.1 GCA_947443745.1 Microbacteriaceae bacterium
CGTCGTAGAGTCAATTACCCGCCGAGCAAACGAGGTTGCCGATGCGCTCTCCTGAGTCCCTTACTCCACCCGATGTTGACCGCGTTGCGGCGTCACGGGCCGGCGTTCTGGCCAGGCAAGCGCGCGCTCGGGTGAAGGCTGACCTTTCTTCTGGTCGTCGCACACCCCTCGACGTTTTTTACATGGGTACCATCGACAAAGAGACCGTCGAGGCGGGGCTTCGTTTTCGTGAGTTCATCATGGCGTTACCCAGCATTGGGGTATCCAAGACAGACGAAATTCTTTCATCGCTCGCCATCTCACCGCGCAAGAAACTTGGTGGGCTGGGCGTCGTTCAACGCGGCGTCGCCGCTGTGTGGTTGCGAGAGTTTTCTGTTCGGCGCCACATTGTGGAAGTTCCGCATGTCGTTGTGCTGGCCGGTCCCACGGCCGTTGGAAAAGGAACTGTTGCCGCACGGATTCGCATGAACAATCCGTCGGTTCACCTGTCGGTCTCCGCTACGACGAGAGATCCTCGGCCTGGTGAGAGTGATGGCGTGAGCTACTACTTTGTCAGTGACGGTGAATTTGATCGCATGGTCGCGGCCGGCGAGCTTCTGGAACACGCCACGGTGCATGGCCAAGCCAAATATGGAACACCTCGCGCTCCCGTCGAAGCCGCGTTGGCCGAGGGCAAGAGTGTGCTGTTGGAAATTGATATTCAGGGCGCGCGTCAGGTTCGCGAATCCATGCCTCAGGCCCGTTTGGTCTTTCTTCTTCCGCCCAGTTGGGACGAGCTCGTGCGCCGTCTGAACGGCCGAGGAACCGAGACGGATGAGCAAAAAGCTGAGCGTCTCGCTACAGCCGTGGGAGAGCTCGAAGCGCAAAGCGAATTTGATTGTCGTGTCGTCAATGCAGACGTCAGCACAGCGGCGCAACAGGTCGTAGACTTATTAGGAATTCACAAGGAGTAAAACGCATGGCTACCAAGCTTGAAGGCATCATCAATCCTCCCATCGACGACTTGTTGTCGAAGGTTGAGTCGAAGTACGCACTGGTAATTTTTGCCTCGAAGCGTGCCCGTCAGATCAACGACTACTACTCCGACTTGCACGAAGGAAGCCTCTTCGACAACGTTGGACCCCTCGTCGACTCGAACATCGACGATAAGCCACTGTCGGTTGCTCTCCACGAGATCAACGAAGACAAGCTCATTGCTCGTCCCCTCGCAGTCTAATTTTTAGGTCTGAAATGGCCACCAGTGCCGCTCGTCGCCTTCGCATTGTCGTTGGCGTAACGGGCGGCATTGCTGCGTATAAGGCGGTCAGCGTCATTCGCGCCTTCGTACTCGATGGGCATCATGTTGACGTCATCGCTACGGCTGGAGCCCTTGAGTTTGTGGGTCGACCAACGCTAGAGGCGATTAGTCGCAACCCGGTTCACACCGAGCTCTATGAAGGTGTCTCCGAAGTTCGTCACGTCGCTCTGGGGCAACAGGCAGACGTGATTGTCGTGGCGCCCACGACGGCAAACACGCTGGCCGCCATTGCGGCGGGCTTGGCTCCTGACCTTCTAGGCAACACCATTTTGGCCAGGCGCTGCCCTCTCGTTCTGGCACCCGCCATGCACACAGAAATGTGGGAGAACCCCGCAACGCGTGCAAACGTAGAACTACTCCAGAGCCGCGGAATCATCATTGTTGGCCCCGGTAGCGGGGCGCTGACCGGTGCCGATATAGGTGTCGGCCGCATGAGCGAGCCAGAGGAGATCGTCACTGCGACCTACCGCGCTGTCGGGCTCAACGCGGGTGCTTCTGGTGAGCGGGGTACCCAAGATCTTCTGGGCAAAAACGTGCTCATCACCGGTGGCGGCACGCGCGAAGCCATAGATCCCGTGCGCTTCATCGGCAATCGGTCCAGTGGACGTCAAGCCGTTGCCCTTGCGGAGGCCGCCCGTGACCGCGGTGCCACGGTAACGCTCATCGCCGCCCACCTCGAGATAGATGTCCCCACGGGTGTTCGCGTGATTTCCGTTAGCTCAACAGCGCAACTGGGGGCCGCACTTGACGTAGAAGCGCCCGCGAACGACATCATCATCATGGCCGCGGCCATCGCCGACTATCGACCCGTCGCGGTCAGCGACAACAAACTCAAGAAGAACGTCATGGGCGATGAGCCCACTTTGGCGCTCGTTCAAAACCCCGATCTTCTGACCGCTCTCAGCGCTTCGTCACGGCCCGATCAGTTCATCATTGGGTTCGCCGCCGAGACCAGCGATGACCATGACACATTGCTCTCTCTGGGCCGCGAAAAGCTGGCCCGCAAGGGCTGCGATGCTCTTGTGGTGAACGGAGTCGGTTGGAACGCGGGCTTCGGAACAGAAACCAACGACGTTATTGTTCTCGCCCGCGGGGGCGATATTCTTGTAGAGGTGTCGGGGGAGAAGCGCGCGATCGCAGAGCGCATTCTCGACATCACCAGCTAAGTGCCACACCAGATCGCGTTTTCGCGGGGCATGTTGATACATTCGCCTACGAAAGGAACTACGCCATGAGCGATTTGCGGCTCTTTACCTCGGAATCGGTTACCGAAGGTCATCCAGACAAGGTCTGTGACCAAATTTCTGACGGCATCCTGGATGCCATGCTCACCGAAGATCCTCACGCCCGCGTCGCCATCGAAACCATGGTGACGAAAGGCTTAGTGCACGTTGCCGGTGAAGTAACGCTGGAAAAGGGTTATGTCGAAATTCCGGACCTCATTCGCGGCATCGTCTCTGATATTGGGTACACGTCGTCCAAGGTAGGTTTCGACGGAGCGAGCTGCGGCATCTCGGTTTCCATTGGGCAACAGTCGCCCGAAATTGCGGGCAAAGTTTTCAAGCAGGAGATGAACGAAGATCAGGGTGCCGGCGACCAAGGCATCATGTTCGGCTTCGCCACTAATGAGACTCCGCAACTGATGCCAACGGCCATTTGGCTCGCCCACCGTATTGCCGAGCAGCTAGCCTACGTTCGCAAATCAGGCGAGCTGGCCTATCTGCGCCCCGATGGCAAAACCCAAGTCACCATTGGCTATGACGGCTTTACCGCTCACACCGTCGATACCGTTGTCGTGTCGACCCAGCACGGCCCCGAGTCCGAAATTTCTCTGGCACAGCTGAAGCGCGAGGTCGAAGAGGCTGTCGTTCGTCCCGTTCTCGCCAAGGCCGGCATTGACTCATCGGCTACAAAGTTCATGATCAACCCCGTGGGAACCTTCATCGAAGGTGGCCCCGGATCAGACGCTGGTTTGACCGGTCGCAAGATCATTGTGGACACCTATGGTGGCGCCTCTCGCCACGGCGGTGGCGCTTTCAGCGGCAAGGATCCCTCGAAAGTAGACCGTTCGGCGGCCTATGCCATGCGCTGGGTAGCCAAGAACGCTGTCGCTGCCGGGCTCGCCGATCGCCTGGAAGTACAGATCGCGTACGCCATTGGTGTTGCCGAGCCTGTCGGGTTGTACGTGGAGACGTTTGGGACGGCGCATGTGGATGAGAAGCGCATCAGTGACGCCATCCGCGAGACATTCGACCTGCGTCCCGCCGCCATCATTAGAGATCTCGATCTGCTACGCCCCATCTACAAGGAGACGGCCACCTACGGTCACTTCGGTCGCGACCTTCCCAACTTCACTTGGGAGCGCCTGGATAAGGTCGATGAGTTGCGGCGCAAAGCGGGTCTCTAGGCATGACCGTCCAGGGCCGGGTGGCGCGCGTGTTACTGGACACGCCGCTCCCTCAGCTTGATCATCCTTTTGATTACCGCATTCCGGATGCCTTAGCCGCCACCGTCACCGCCGGAGTCCGTGTCACGGTTCCGCTTCGTGGCGGCACGCGTTTTGCGGATGGCTTCGTCATCGAGTGTGTAGAAACAGCCGAATTTCCCGGCGAACTAGGCGATATCGAATCGGTCGTTTCCCCTGTTCCTGTATTGACGGCTCCGACATATGCCTTGGCTCGTGCCGTGGCCGATCGCCAAGCAGGTTCGGTTATTGACGTTCTCCGTCTCGCGATTCCTCCGCGGTACGTGCGGGCAGAGAAGGCCTATCTCGCCGCAGCAATCGTGAAGGACGCCGCAGATTCGGCGTCTGGCGATGATGCCGCTGCCACCCTGACGGGCTTCGCCGACTGGAGTCCACAGCGGGGTGGAAAGTATGTCGTCGATGTTCCCGCTCACGTGACAGAGCTTTCAACGGGGGAGTGGGTTCCTTCGTGGGCGCTCCTCTTGGCAGAGCTCGCCGGGCAACACCTGCGTCGCGGGCAGTCATCCATTTTGGCTGTTCCAGATTTTCGCGACATAGACGTGATGGAAAAGGCGCTGATCGCCCTGGGGTTGCAGTCTGCCCTGGCGCGCGTTGACGCCAAGCAGACGGGCCAACAGCGCTACCTGACCTACCTTCGGTGTTTAGAGCCTGCACCCTGCATCGTTCTCGGCAATCGTTCGGCCCCCCTCACACCGGTTCACGAGCTTGGCCTTGTCACTGTGTGGGATGACGGAGACGAAAGCTTTCGTGAGCCGCTCGCGCCCTACGCCCACGCCCGGGATGTCGCCCTCATGCGTCAACAGGCCGATGGCGCGACTCTCGTGCTTGCCGGCCACACGCGTTCCACTGAGGCGCAGCGTCTTGTCAGCGTGGGGTGGGCACAAGAGATTACCGGCAGCGACGGTTATCACCCCAGCATTGTTCTCAGCGACCAACAGACGGCTGACGAAGATGCCCGCCATGCCCGCATTCCTTCCCAAGCGCTCTTAGCGGCACGAGCCGCCGCCAAAGTCGGACCCATCCTGATTCAGGTATCCAGCCCCGGATACGCTTCCGCCCTCGCGTGCACAAAATGTCGTGA
>CANEXL010000132.1 GCA_947443745.1 Microbacteriaceae bacterium
GCTTCCACCTCTCCCGCCCGCCTCGCAACGCTTCGGGCCGCCGGCATCGAGCCCATTGTCGTGCCGAGTGAGGTCGACGAAGACGAGGCCGTGCGCGTTGCCGAAGCCGCGAACGGGCCCCTGACGCCCAGCGCCATGGTGGAGCTGCTGGCCAGGGCGAAAGCCGAAGCAGTATTGGCCACGCTGGTGGAGGGCGCCCCCATCGACGGCCTCGTTCTCGGAGGCGACTCCGCGTTCGTGCTGGACGACACCATTTACGGCAAGCCCCACACCCCCGAGGTTGCCCGCGAGCGCTGGCACCTGCAGCGCGGTCGCACCGGTCACCTCTATTCGGGACACTGGCTGATCGACTTTCGCGGTGGCAGCATCCAGGACGCCGTGGGCGAAGTGGCCGTGGCCGCCGTCACGTTTGCGAATGACATTTCGGATGCCGAACTCGACGCCTACATTGCCAGCGGTGAACCCCTCAAGGTGGCCGGCGCGTTCACCATCGACAGCCTCGGCGCTCCCTTCATTGAGCGCATCGAGGGAGACCCCTCCACTGTGGTCGGCGTTTCTGTTCCCACGTTGCGTCGCCTCGCCGGGCGGCTGGATGTCTTCTGGCCTGACCTGTGGAACCGCGCCTGATTCTGTGACGCGGTTGTAGGCATCCGCTACGACTCATCGCTATTTTTGTGAGTGTGGGACAACGCCGACGAGGGTGTGCTGGATAGGCTGAGACACATGTCGCGTATCAAAAAGGTCCTCATTGCCAACCGTGGCGAAATTGCCGTTCGGGTTATTCGGGCAGCGAGAGACAGCGGCATTGCTTCCGTTGCCGTTTACGCGGACCAAGATCGGGATGCCCTGCATTCCAAGCTGGCCGATGAGGCCTACGCCCTCGGTGGCACCACGAGCGCCGAGACGTACCTCGTCATCGACAAAATTTTGGCCATCGCGCGTCGCTCCGGCGCCGACGCCATTCACCCCGGTTACGGCTTCTTGGCCGAGAACGCCGACTTTGCCCGTGCCGTGATCGGCGCCGGCATGATCTGGATCGGGCCATCCGCGGAAGCTATCGAGCAATTGGGCGACAAGGTTTCGGCTCGTCACATTGCCGAGCGCGTGGGTGCTCCGCTGGCTCCCGGAACCCTCAACCCCGTTTCGGGCGCGCAGGAGGTGCTCGACTTTGTCGACATCCATGGCCTGCCCGTTGCCATTAAAGCTGCCTTCGGTGGTGGTGGTCGCGGCCTCAAGGTTGCCCGCACGCGCGAAGAGATTCCCGAAATGTTCGACTCCGCCACGCGTGAGGCGATTGCCGCGTTTGGTCGCGGGGAATGCTTTGTGGAGAAGTACCTCGACGAGCCTCGCCATGTCGAGACCCAGTGCTTGGCGGATGCCTTTGGCAACGTCGTCGTTGTCTCCACGCGCGACTGCTCGCTGCAGCGTCGCCACCAAAAGCTGGTCGAAGAGGCGCCCGCTCCCTTCCTGACCGAGGCGCAGAACACCGAGCTGTATCGCGCATCCAAAGCCATCTTGAAGGAGGTCGGCTACCTCGGTGCCGGCACCTGTGAGTTTTTGATCGGCAAGGATGGCACGGTTTCCTTCCTCGAGGTCAACACGCGTCTGCAGGTCGAGCACCCCGTCTCTGAGGAGATCACGGGCATTGACCTCGTGCGCGAGCAGTTCCGCCTAGCCGAGGGTGGCGTGCTGGATTACGGAGACCCCGTTCCCACCGGTCACTCCTTCGAGTTCCGCATCAATGGTGAGGATGCTGGCCGTAACTTCATGCCCGCCCCCGGCCCCGTGCACGTGTTCAAGCCCGCCAGCGGCCCAGGCGTTCGCGTCGATACCGGCGTGCAATCCGGCGACATCGTCTCCGGCTCGTTCGACTCACTCTTGGCCAAGCTCATCGTGACCGGCGCTACCCGCGAAGAAGCCCTGCAGCGTGCTCGTCGCGCCCTCGACGAGTTCGAGGTTGCCGGTCTCCCAACCGTGCTGCCCTTCCACCGCGCAATCGTGCGTGACCCCGCGTTTGCCCCCTCCGGCGATGCTCCCTTTACGATCTACACGCGCTGGATCGAAACCGAGTTCGATAACCAGATTGAGGCGTGGAACGGCGCAGCCGAAGAGACTCCCTCGATGGCCAAGCGTCAGCACGTTGTTGTTGAAGTCGACGGTCGTCGCATCGAAGTTTCTTTGCCCGCCAAGCTCTTGCGGGCGACCTCTGACGACCTCGCCACCATGGGGCCACCGCCGCAGCGCAAGACCAGCTCCAGCGTTGCCAGCTCCGCCATGGGCAACGTCGTCAAAGCACCCATGCAGGCCACGGTCGTCAAGGTTGCGGTGACCGAGGGCCAGAAGGTTGTCAAGGGCGACCTCGTCCTCGTACTGGAAGCCATGAAGATGGAGCAGCCCGTTTCCGCCCACCGTGACGGTGTCATCAGCAACATCAACGCCGTTGTCGGCCAGACCGTCTCCAACGGTCACGTGCTCCTGAACATCGACGGGGAATAGTTCTCCGCTAACCCATCCGCCACGGTTTAATGCGAGGCGCCGACAGCGCTACTTGCGCTTGACGATGTGCATCGAGCGCGCCGCGTCGACGATGCTGCCCGAGATGGAAGGGTAGATCGCGAAGGAGCGAGCAACGTCGTCGACCGTGAGACGGTGTTCGACGGCGAGCGCCACCGAGAAGATCAGCTCGGATGCGCGGGGAGCCACAATGACACCGCCGATAACGGTTCCGGATGTCGTGGTGCAGATCAGCTTGACGAATCCGTCGCGAATACCCTGCATCTTGGCGCGGGGGTTTGAGGTCAACGGCAGCTTGTAGACGGTGCCGCGAATTGTGCCGGCTTCGATGTCCGCCTGCGTCCATCCGACGGTGGCAATCTCGGGCTGGGTAAACACGTTCGAGGCAACCTTGCGAGCATCAAACGGCTCGACGGCATCACCGAGGGCGTGAAACACGGCCGTGCGACCCTGCATGATGGCGACGGATGCCAGCGGCATCACCGAGCTACAGTCACCGACACCATAGATGTTCGGCACGCTGGTGCGGGCAACACGGTTGACGTGAATGCGACCATCCGGATCCATTTCGACACCCGCGGCTTCAAGCCCCAGACCAGAGGTATTGGGAACCGAGCCAACGGCAATCAGCGCGTGGCTTCCTTCAACGGTCGAGCCATCGCCGAGAGTGACGAGAACGCCCTTCTCGGTGCGAACGACGGATTCGGCCCGCGACTTTGACTTCAGGCGCATTCCACGGCGGACAAAAACATCTTCGAGAACGGCGGCAGCATCGGCATCTTCGCCGGGGAGCACCTGGTCGCGACTCGAGACGAGGGTAACTTCTGATCCCAGAGCCCGGTACGCGCTGGCGAACTCGGCACCGGTCACCCCCGAACCGACAACAATCATGTGCTCAGGGATCGAGGTGAGGTTATAGAGCTGGGTCCACGTCAGGATGCGTTCGCCGTCAGGTTTCGCTGTGGGGAGAATGCGCGGGCTTGCCCCGACCGAAATAATGATGGTGTCCGCTTGAACGCGATCGAAGTCTGTTCCGCCGGGGCCGGTCGAGACGATGACGTCGGTGATTCCGTCGAGTCGACCATGCCCATCGATTACTTTGACGCCAGCTTCACGAAGAGTCTTGGCCATATCTCTGGACGTGTCTTGGGCCAAGCCCAGCAGACGCTTGTTGACGGCGGAAAGATTGACCACCACTTCGGGCTTGTCGGCCTTGCCTTTGGAGTCTTTCAAGAAGAACTGAACGCCTAGCTCTGCTGAACGCCCCAGTGTCGTGGTGAACTCAGCGGTTGCGATAAGAGTTTTCGACGGGACAACGTCGGTCAGCACGGCGGACCCACCAATGCCGGAACGTTCGATCAACGTGACATCCGCACCAAGCTGTGCAGCGGCTAATGCAGCCTCGTAGCCCCCAGGGCCTCCGCCGATGACGACAATGCGCTGAGTACGTTCAAATTCGAAGGGCATACCCCTATTCTCCCGCGCCACACCTACCCTCACCAAACTGCGCAAAGGAGCGCTCCCCTGCTCACAGGCTCGTAGCAATAGGGTTGGGTAATGTCTGACTTCGTAAACCCTTTAGATGACCCTGCCGCCGACCCGTTTGAGGTCGCGAAACTGGCTGCCGTGCAGCTCGCCGAAAAGACCGGTGTGGCGAAGCATGACATCGCGTTGACGCTTGGAAGCGGCTGGGCCAAGGCCGCGGATCTCATTGGTGAGACCACCGCCGTCATCGATGCCACCGAGATTGCGGGTTTCAGCGCGTCGGCCGTGGTGGGGCACGCAAGTACCCTTCGATCCATTCTGTTGCCCAACGGCAAGCACGCGCCCGTTATCGGCGCACGCACCCACTTCTACGAGGGCCACGGTGTTCGGCGCGTAGCTCACAGTGTGCGAACCGCGGCGGCAGCCGGGGCATCCGTGATGGTATTGACCAACGGCGCCGGTGGCATCAAGGAGACGTGGAAGCCCGGGACCCCCGTGCTCATCAGTGATCACCTCAACCTCACGGCGGCTTCACCGCTCGAGGGGGCGACCTTCATCGACTTGACCGACCTGTACTCGACGCGTCTGCGCGATCTCGCTCGTACCGTTGACCCCACACTCGATGAGGGTGTCTACACGCAGTTCCGCGGCCCGCACTACGAGACGCCGGCCGAGGTCCAGATGGCGAAGGCGATCGGCGGCCACATCGTCGGGATGTCGACGGCCCTCGAGGCCATCGCCGCCCGCGAGGCCGGCATGGAGATCCTCGGATTCTCCCTCA
>CANEXL010000133.1 GCA_947443745.1 Microbacteriaceae bacterium
CCGCAGGAACTTTTGATGATTCTGCTCATCGGTGGACTCGCTTTCCTCAGCTTCGCACCGTGTATCGCTGCGGCCGTGATTTTGCTGATGGTCGTGGTTGTTGCCAGCTACCGCCAGCTCGTGAAGGCGTACCCCTCGGGTGGTGGCGACTATGAAGTTGCCCACAAGAACCTGGGCGAAGAAGCCGGTGTTGTCGTTGCTTCCGCACTGCTCATCGACTACATCATGACGGTGGCCGTGTCGGTGGCATCCGGTGTCGACAACATCATCTCGGCACTGCCATGGTTGGCCCCGGAACGTGTGTGGCTGGCCGTGGGCTTCGTCGTTATCTTGGCGGCGATCAACCTGCGCGGCGTGCGCGAATCGGGCAAAGCATTCGCCATCCCGACCTACTTCTTCGTGGCCAGCGTGTTCGTCATGATCGTCGTGGGAATCTTTCGCACGCTCTCGGGCGATGCCCCCATTGCCGAGTCGGCCGACTACATCGTTCAGGGCGAGAGCGTCGCTCAGGCCGCCCTGATTCTGTTGCTCCTGCGCTCCTTTGCTTCCGGATGTGCGGCCCTCACCGGTGTTGAAGCCATCGCCAACGGTGTTCCCGCCTTTCGCGTTCCCAAGATCAAGAACGCTCAGACGACTCTGGTGCTCATGGGCGGCATTGCCGTCACGCTGTTCGCCGGACTCATCACGATGGCCATTATCTCGGGAGTGCACTACGCCGAATCTGCGTGTCATCTGGTGGGATACGTCAACTGTGAAACGGTGCCCCAGCGCAGCCTGATTGCCCAAATCGCATCCGCCACCTTCGGCAATAACACCATCTTGTTCTTTGCCATTCAGGCCGGAACCGCGCTCGTCTTGCTGCTGGCCGCCAACACGGCCTTCAACGGATTCCCACTTCTGGGATCGGTGCTCGCCAAGGACGGCTACGCCCCCAAGGCCCTGCAGACCCGCGGCGACCGTCTCATCTACTCCAACGGTGTTCTCGTTCTGGCCTTGATGGCCTGCATCATTCTCATCGTGTATCGCGCGGACTTGAGCCAGCTCATCCAGCTGTACATCATTGGTGTTTTCATCTCCTTTACCCTCGGGCAAAGCGGCATGGTGCGCCACTGGATGAAGCTCCTGAAGACCAAGCCCGACAACGCCAAGAGCATCCGTCGCAGCATGTCCATCAACATCACCGGTGCCATTTTTACCGGCATCGTTCTGATCGTCGTCACCATCACCAAGTTCACCCACGGTGCCTGGCTCGTCTTTGCGATCATGCCCATCCTGTTCTTCTTGATGCTCGGTGTGAACCGTTATTACCGCGACGTTGCCCGTGAAATTGAAGTGGATGACAGCACGACGTTTGGCGCCCAAGGTGACCACGCCATCGTGATGGTCGGTCGCATGCAGAAACCCATCCTGAAGGCACTGGACTACGCCATTGCGGCCCGCCACCAGAGCCTGGAGGCCGTGCACGTGTCGGTCAACGAGGTGTCCACCGCTCAGCTGGAACTCGACTGGATTCGTCAAAACATTCATGTTCCCCTGCGCATCATCAACTCCCCCTACCGAGACTTGAGCTGGCCCCTTATCCAGCACATTCGCGAGCACCGGGCGCAACACGGATCCGAAATTGTGACCGTCTACCTGCCCCAGTACATCGTGGGTCACTGGTGGGAGCACGCGCTGCACAACCACACCTCGCGTCGCCTCAAGCTCAAGCTCATGCTCGAGCACGGCGTCGCGATTGCGCTGGTGCCCTGGCTTCTGGACTCTTCCGACCTCCTCTACGGTCGTCGCTCGCGGGCGATGCCCGGTGAGTCTCGTCGTGGTGAGCCCAAGCGCCCCGTGCCGCGTCGGCCGCTGAGCCCGTCGAGCAAGAAGCTCGGTCGCTAGGTAGTTCGGTAGCCTGAGGTTCATGTCGCCCAAACTGCTCGCCGTCATCTCCGTCTTCGTCGGCGGACTTGTGGGCACGTCTCTGCGCTTGGGGCTCGATCAGCTCTTTCCGCACGCGATGGGCGGGACCGGAGGATCCTTCGGCTGGTTCGCCTATGCTCCCCTTTCGGGTGAGGTCTTCATCAGCCCCGGCGACCACCCGACCGCAGGTTACGTCGCGCTAACCGACGTCGTTGTGCGCGCGAGTGCTTCCATCGCGTGGAGCACCGTTGTCGTCAACCTTGTCGGATCGCTCGTGCTCGGGTTCCTGGTCGCGTGGCTCTGGCGTCTGCCCAGCACTCCCGCCTGGCTGAAAACGGGCCTGGGTACCGGCCTCCTCGGATCCTTCACCACGTTCTCGGCAATCGCCGTCAACGTGGTCGATTCCGTCTCCCTCGACAATATCGGGGTGGCGCTCGCGGCTCTCGGTCTGTCGCTGGTCGGCGGAATCCTCGCCGCCTGGGCCGGGCTCGCGCTCGGTAGCTGGCACGCAGACATCTCGCAAACCGCTCGCACCCGCCGAATGCTGGATGCCATTCCGGATGCCGACCTCGTCCCGACCCCTCAGGCAAGCCGAGGTTCGAGCGCTCCGACAAAACCCATCGCGACCGCCCCAATCCCCGATAGCGGGGTCGACCAATGACGCCCACCCTGACCATCGGTCTCGCCCTTGCCATCGCGGTCGGCGGGGCGTGTGGCGCCCTCCTTCGTTACGGCGCCCAACTCCTGTGGCCCGCGCGCGGTGCGAGCATCCCTCCCGCCGTGCTGCTCGTCAACGTTGTGGGTTCCGCCATCGGTGGCACGTTCCTCGCGCTGTCAACGTGGAGCAACGCGGCATCGGCCACTCTCACGTCAGGAGCAGGCAGCTCCCCCGTGATCGATTCGGGGCTCGCCCTGGTCGTCATAACAGGATTCTGCGGAGGCCTCACCACCTTCAGCACCTTCTCGGTCGAAACCGTCGAACTTGCCACCAGCGGTGCGTGGCGTGCGGCCAGCGGAAATGTTGTCCTCACCGTGGTACTCGGAATTGGTGCCGCCGGCCTCGCGTCTGTCCTCACGAATGGCGTGCTGATCGCGACATCCGGGGCATTTGTGGGGTAGTTGATGGGTCACCCGGCTTATGCCAAGGGCGAACGTTGCGCCATTTCGGTTCTGCGCACGCGTGATAGACTTGCCCTCAGTCTTTTACATCTCTAGTTGGTTAATCCGGTGTGTTTAGCCGGTGATTTGGTGAGGGGGTCCGACATGGGTCGTGGCCGTCAAAAAGCGAAGCACACCAAGGTTGCTCGCGAGCTGAAGTACTTCAGCCCTGACACTAATTACTCTGCTCTCGAGCGAGAATTGGGTCACGGCGAGGTTCCTTCGTACGACATTCCTGCGTCGGATGACAACCTCTCCAAGTGGGCTGACTTTGCCGACAACACGTCCGATGGCACCGCCAAGGACTCGTACGAGACGTACGAAGAAGACGAAGCCGCCAGCGCCTAACGCTCGTCACTGTTTGGCTGATTGGCCACCACTACTGCCCGCTCGATGGGTCTTTGGCTCGTTGATACTGCCGATCTGAAGATCGGAAGGTCTGCCGCTCGGTAGGTAAGCGCGGGAATCTCCGCGTTCTGAACCCGAATCTTCGGCTGACGCGCAGGTTCTGCCGCTCTTTTAAGAATGTCCGCCTGGTGGCGGGCCTTTTATGCCCTTTGTCACTTCGTTTTTGGTGTCCTTCGCGTGATCAACCCTGTTCGTGCGCGCCTTCGGGAGCCGGCCTTCACCGAGCCGTCACGTTTCGCGGGCTGCCGACACCGAACCTTCACTGAGTCGTCACGTTTCGCGGGCTGCAACCCTCCTCCAGCCACGAAACGTGACCACTCGACGCACGATGTGCCTACTGTGGCCACGAAACGTGACGGGTCGGTTCATCTTCCCTGGTTCGCGGCAGCATGGTCCGGCAGGCCACGAGGTTCTGGAGACTAGGAGCGTCGACGACAGGATCGGACTGGGCCCGTCTCGGCCGGATGCCGCCGGAGTCGCTCACAGCTAGCCGCTATGAGATTCTCGAGCCTAGGAACTTCTGTGGGTTGGGCTCTTTGCCCGAGCGTTACGCGTTTGTGCGGCGCGAGGCACGAGGCGCACGCGTTGAGGCAGTGCGAGCGGCACGAGGACTGCGCGGCGCACGCGTCTTGCGCGACGAGCCGTTCAGCATCCAGCGCATGCCGAGGCCCGTGATGAGCGCAACGGTCAGCGCCATGAGCAACCCGGCCCCGGTGTACAGCCCGACGAGGTGGATGAGATCCTCACTGTCTTGAACCTGCGTTGAGGCCAAGAGCAGCCACGCGATTCCCGCGGTCCAGGCGACAGCCGTGATGGGGACCCAGCGCCACACGCGCCCGATCTTGCCAAACTTTGTGCCGCGCAGGATGAAGAACTGCGCCGACGGCATCGCCACGACGGCGACGAAGGCAAAGGCAACAAGCACGATAATCGCCGGAGGAGTCGTCGCCTCAATCTTGAGGAAGCTGCCGGGAACCGTGCCGACGATCCAGGCGATGAGTCCGCCGAGCGCGGTGATCAGGATCCAGCGGAACATCGGAAGAGCGGCAGCCGTCTTGCGAAGAGCGAACGCCTGCGCGAATCCCAGAATCAGCCCCTGGGCTGCTCCGCCAAGCACCGTGTAGATGAACTGCCCCGTCGCATCGCGACCGTCGACGACCGCCACAAAAGAGGTGAC
>CANEXL010000134.1 GCA_947443745.1 Microbacteriaceae bacterium
CGGTCATGGCCGCCGCGGTGACGACCAGAACGGACTTCGTTGCCCAATTCATTTTCATGTGGATCTCCATTGCTTTGTTGTGGTGCGATGAGTGTTGCAGTTAGTGGCGTGATGCCAGTTCGGGCTCTTGGGAGGAAGGCCGCTTGGGCCGAAGCGAGCTCAGCATTTTCCAGAGCCCGCGGATGAGGTCGGAGTTGCGGTCGAGGAACACCGCGAAGAGGATGACGAACCCCTTGACGACACCCTGAAGGAAGGGGGAGACGTTCAGCAGGTTCAGGCCGTTGTCGATGACGCCCAGCAAGATGGCGCCAATGAAGGTTCCAATCAGGGCTCCGCGCCCTCCGGCCAGACTCGTTCCGCCAATGATGACGGCGGCGATGGCAGCCAGCTCGAGGCCGGTGCCGGCCGTGGGCTGCGCTGTTCCGAGCCGGGCGGTCAGGATGAATCCGGCGATGGACGCCAGAACACCACTGATGACGAAGGCCAAAATCTTGACCCGGTACACCTTGATCCCCGACAGGCGCGAGGCCTCGGCGTTATCGCCGGTGGCATACACGTAGCGTCCGAAACGGGTGCGGGCGAGGAGCAAACCGAAGATGATGACAACGGCCAGCACGATCCAGACCGGCATCGGAACATCCAGCGGCCGTGATTGCCCGATGGCCAAAAAGCCCTCGTTCGCCACACTGATGGGGTTACCCTGCGTGATGAACAGCGTGAGGCCGGCGAGCACGGATGTTGACCCCAGCGTCGCAATAAAAGAAGGCATGCGCAGGAACGTCACGAGCAGTCCGTTGATCAAACCGGCGAGCGCACCGACTCCGAGCCCGACCGCGAGGCCGACGAGCAGTGGTTGTGTCTGCAGGGTGATGGCGGTCACGGCACCGGAGATTCCGAGCACCGCTCCGACCGAGAGGTCGATCTCGCCAATGATAATGACGAAGGTTTGGCCCGCGGCCAATAACGCCGTGACGGATGTCGCCAGCAGCACGTTCAGCAGGTTCGGCCCGGTGAGGAATAACGGTGTCGCGATGAACAGGATGAGCGACACAATGAGTAGCATCCACACGGCTCGCAGTTCACGGGCGGTTTTTAGGAGCGTCGATTTCACGCTGCACTCTCCAATGCGTATTCCAGTACTCGGTTTTGGGTCTTGTCATCGCCGGTCAGCTCGGCCACAACGCGGCCTTGGCGCATGACGGCAACGCGATCGCTCATGGCAACCAGTTCGGGCAGGTCGCTGGAGACCAAGATGATGGCCACGCCCCGCGCCGCCTGCTCGTTGATGATGCGATAAATCTCGGTCTTCGCTCCGATGTCGACACCGCGGGTGGGCTCCTCCATCAGCAGGATGCGCGGGCTCGTCATCACCCAGCGGCCAAAGAGCACCTTCTGCTGGTTTCCGCCGGAGAGGGTTCCGACGGCGACTTCGGGGGAGGCTGCCTTCACGTTGAGCGCATCCATGATCGAACGCGTCTTGGTGCGTTCCTGACGCAACTTGATGACGCCGGTGGGGCTCATTTCATCGAGTGAGGCGAGCGAAATGTTGTGCGCCACCGACTGTTGCAAGAGCAGTCCCTCGGCCTGGCGATCGGGCGTGATGTACGCGATTCCGGCGTTCATCGCCGTCTGGGGCGAACCGAGAGAGACGATGTCCCCGTTGACACTGACCGTTCCGGCGGTCACGGGCAGCAGTCCGAACAGCGAGCGCAGCAGGCTCCCCTTGCCACAGCCCATCACTCCCCCGATTCCCAGCACTTCGCCGGCTTTCACGGTGAGGGTGACGTCCTGAAAATGGGTGCCGGATGCCAGGCCCGCCAGAGCGAGCACGACCTTCTCGGTGCCGTGGGACTCCTTGGGGTAGAAGTCGCCGAGCTCCTTGCCGACCATGGCGGTGACGACTTCACGCTCGGTCAGCGTGGAGGTTGCCCCCTCGAGAGCGACCGTTCCGTTGCGCAACACGATGATGCGATCGGAGAGAGCGAAGACCTCTTCGAGGCGGTGCGAGATGTAGATGATGGCGATACCGGATGCCCGCATGGCCTCCACCTGAGCGAAGAGCCGCTCGGATTCTTGCTCATCGAGGGCGGCCGTAGGCTCATCCAGAATCAACAGCTTCGTGTCATGCGCCATCGACTTGGCAATCTCGAGCATCTGAAGTTCGCCAATGCTGAGCGTCTCGGCGAGGGCGTGCGGGTCGGCGTGCAGGCCAATGCGGGCCATCAGCTCGGTGGCCTTTTTCGCCATGCGCTTCTTGCTGACGAAGAGGCGGCCGAAGCTAGCGTGCTCATCGAGGGTGAACATGTTCTCGCTGACGCTGAGGTGCGGGAAGATATTCTGCAGAAACTCCTGATAGATAACACGGATGCCGCGCGCCATCGCATCCTGCGGCCGCTTCAGGCTCACGGGCACATCGTCAATGAGAATCTGGCCCGAATCGGGGCGATACGCTCCCGAAATCACGCGGGTCAGAGTGGACTTGCCGGCGCCGTTCTCCCCCACGAGGGCCAAGACCTCGCCGCCCTTGACCTCGAGGGTCACGCCGGTGAGCACGGCGGTGTCGCCGAAGCTCTTGTGAATGTCGTTCAGAGTGATGTTCATGGTGGCCGCTAGTACGCGACACCCGCGATGAGGATCACGTTGGCGTAGGAGGTGAATTCGCCGGAGCGCACGGCAGCCTTGGCCGAGACGGTGCGCTTCTTGAAGTCCTCGTGGGGGATGAGCTGCAACATGACGCCGCGGGCCATCAGCCGGTCTTCGAGCGCCGCGTGCATGTCGGGGCTGGCCTCGGCGATTTCGGACGAGGCGATAGCGCCCTCGATGGTCAGCTCGGCAAGCACAGTGTCGAGCACAGCGAGAAAGGCGGGAATGCCGGCGGTGAGGGCAAGGTCAACGCGTTCGACGCCGGCGGGGATGGGGAGGCCGGCATCCGTGATGACAATCTGCTCGGTATGCCCCGTCTCGGAGATCACGCGGGACAGTTGCGCGTTCAAAGTGGCGCCGTTGCTTCTCATGCTGTTGCCTCGTTCTCTTGTGTTGCGGGGGTTGCGGATGCTGGGGTTTTGGTTGCTGATGCTTCAGGGACAGGTGCGGCCGATGCGGTCAGCGCGTTGGCCAACAGTTGATCGACCTCGGCCCGATAGGGCAGGCTCGGCGAGGCGCCGCGGCGGGTGACGGCAAGTGCCCCTGCTGCCATGGCGTTGCTGAGCGCGGTTTCCAGAGATTCCCCGCGGGCGAGGCCGGCGCCTAAGTATCCGGCGAACGCATCACCCGCGGCGGTGGTATCGATGGCTTTTACGGGGAACGCGGCGAACGTCATCGTGCCCTCCCCCGTGACCAAAACGGCTCCGGCGGACGCCAACGTGATGAGCGCAGCGTGAGTTCCTCGTGCTAAGAACCACTGGCCGGCGGCGATGGCGCTGTCAACATCCGTGACATCAATGCCCGTGATGTAGGACGCTTCGGTCTCGTTCGGCGTGACGATATCGACGCTGGCCCACACCTCGTTGGCGAGGGCGCTCACGGGAGCGGGAGCCGGGTCGAGCACCGTGATGAGGCCCGCGGCGCGGCCCAACTGCAGGGCGTGAAACACGACGTCGGCGGGGACTTCAAGCTGGGTCAGCATGACGGCGGATGTTGGCGCCAGCTCATTCACGGCCGTCGAAACCTGCTCCATGCTCAGAGCGGAGTTGGCTTTGGGAACGATGACGATGTCGTTCTCGCCCGAGTCGTCCACGCGGATATGCGCAACCCCGGTGGCTCCGGCGACGAGGCGCAGGTGGTCGATGCCGACGCTGTCATCGCGCAGGCCGTCGAGCACGAGGGACTGAAAGGCATCCGTTCCGACACAGCCGACAAGTTGCACGCGAGCTTCGGCGCGAGCAGCGGCAACAGCCTGATTGGCGCCCTTGCCACCAAGCACCAGCGTGACGTCGTCGCCCAGAATGGTTTCGCCACGTTGAGGAAGGCGCGTCGAGAACGTCGTGACATCGGCGGTAATGCTGCCCACGACAATGACACCGTTGCGGTGCGCGTGATCGATCGCGGCGGCGCGCTCGTTGATGAAGCTGGTCATGACGGGTTCACTTTCGTTGGGGCTTGGTTGCTTGCTGCATTGGTGCTGAGGTGGAGCCGCATCTGGGCTGTGTAATCGCGCAAGCTAGGGCTTCGTTGGGGGTGCGGTCGAACCGCGCACGATGAGTTCGACAGGAAGTGTCGTGACTTCGCCCGATCTCGTGCGGGTGCCTTGGATGCGGTCGAAGAGGAGGGTGGCGGCGCGCGAACCCTGATCGTTGTCGCCACGAGCGATGACGGTGAGGGGCGGTTCCAATAATTCGGCGAAGCTGAGGTCATCGAACCCGATGATTGACATCTGGGTGGGGACGGCGACATCCAGTTCGCGAAGCGCCTTGAGTGCCCCGATGGTCATGAGGTTATTGGCGACGATGACGGCCGTGGGGCGGTCGGCGAGATTCCAGAGCTGACGAATGGCGGCGTCGCCACTCTCCTCGCGGAAGTCGCCCTCGATAATGAACTCCGGGCGGTGGTCGAGGTTGTGGGCGGCGGTGGCGACGACGTATCCGGTGTGGCGAGCGCGTCC
>CANEXL010000135.1 GCA_947443745.1 Microbacteriaceae bacterium
CTCCTGGTCGATCTTGTTTTCTTCTTCAACGGCTTCTTGGGCGAGCTCGTTCATGACACTGTCATCCAACAGGGAGTCATCACCCAAGTCGGTGTCGTGGTGGGCGCCAAGGTACGCATCGATGACGGCTTTGTCGTTCATCACGGTTTCGGCGGGACCCTCAGCAACGATGCGCCCCTCGGCCATGACAATGACCCAGTCAGAGATGTGACGCACCATGTGCATGTCGTGCTCGACGAAGAGAACGGTCGTGCCCTCGTCGCGCAGCGCCTGGATGTGGCCGAGCAAGGACTGCGTCAGAGCGGGGTTCACACCGGCCATGGGCTCGTCCAGCATGATCATGACGGGGTCGCTCATGAGCGCTCGCGCCATTTCGAGAAGCTTCTTCTGGCCGCCCGAAAGGCTGCCCGCGAGGTCATCCTTCTTGTCGAGGAGTTTGAATCGCTCGAGAAGTTCCAACGCCTTTTCGGTGTTGGCCTTCTCTTGCGCTACCCACAGAGGTTTGATGAGCGCGACGAAGAAGTTCTCGCCGGCTTGATCTTTTGCCCCGAGGAGCATGTTCTGCAGCACGCTGAGCTTGGAGAGCGCTTTGGTGAGCTGGAACGTGCGAACCATCCCGGCCTTGGCAACCTTCGAGGCACCGACGTTTCCCATGTTGCGGCCGTTGAACAGCCATTTTGCGGATTTGTCAGCGGAAGGACCACCAATCAGCCGCGGCGCCGATGTTGGCTTGTCGAAGCCGGTAATCAGGTTGAAGAACGTTGTCTTGCCGGCACCGTTGGGGCCGATGAGAGCGGTAATGACGCCCCGCTGAACCTCAACGTGGGCGACATCGACAGCCGTCATTCCGCCGAAACGGCGAGTGATGTTGTCAACGGTCAGAATCGGGTCCGGCTTGCGGGAGCCGGGAACGGCGTCAACGTGAGCGAGTTGCGCGCGCGCATCCGTGGAGAGATCAGGCATTGAAGCTCAGCTCCTTCTTGTTACCCATGACCCCTTGAGGTCGGAAGATGACCAACAACATGAGGGCAACCCCGACCATGATCCAGGAGAACTGTTCGGTCTGTTGGGAGTTCATGATGCTCGACGGAATGAACAGACCGGCAAGCCCCTGAACGGCAATTCGTAGTGAGAAGAACAAAATTGATCCCAAGACGGGGCCAAAGATGGTTGCGGCACCGCCAAGGAGAAGAGCCGTCCAGATGAAGAACGTCATTGATCGCCCCATGCTGTCTGGCTGGAGGGATGCCGGCAAGATGTAGAGCACCCCACCCATTGCCCCGAGGAAACCACCGAGTGCCAGCGACTGCATCTTGAACGAAAACACGTTCTTTCCGAGGCTGCGAACGGCATCTTCGTCTTCGCGAACGCCGCGGAGAACGCGACCCCAGGGGCTTCGCATGAGGAGCCAGATGAAGGTCGCAAAGATGGCAACGAGTGCCCAGCCGACGACGCGAATCCACCAGCCGTTAACGCCCGTGTTGTCGTAGGTGAACCACAGAATTGTCGTCTGACCAGCAGGGAACGGCGAGAGCGCATTGAACGAGTCACGGTAGCTATTGCCCGTGATGCCGTTGGAGCCGCCGGTCAGTGCGTTCAACACGCTCGACCGGCCAATCATTCTGATGATTTCCGCCGCCGAAATCGTCACGATGGCGAGATAATCACCGCGAAGCTTCAACGTGGGAATTCCGAGGATCACCGCGAAAACGAGGGCCGCAGCAATTGCCACGAGCACACCCAGCCAGAGCGGAAGTCCGTTCATGACGCTGATGGCGAAGCCGTAGGCGCCGATGAGCATGAACCCGGCTTGACCCATGTTGAGGAGGCCCGTGTAGCCGAAGTGCACGTTCAGGCCGATGGCCGCAATCGCGAACGCCGCGGTGGCGGGCGACAGGGCGATTGCCGTCATGTCGTAGAGGATTTTGGTGATGCCGTCCATGATTTTCCTCCCTAACCGATTCGCTCTTTGCGGCCGAAGATGCCCTGTGGTCGAACCAGCAGGAGCAGAATCAGCAACACGAGGGCGGTAGCGTATTTGAAGTCGCCGGGGAGCACCAAGTTGGTGAGTTCCACGGTCATACCGATGATGAGGGAGCCGACGAGGGCACCAAAGGCGGTACCGAGGCCACCGAGGGTGACGGCAGCGAACAGCAGGAGAAGCAGTTGCATGCCGGTCATCCAGTTGATGCCATTGAGGACCAGTCCGAGCATGACGCCCGAGAGGCCGGCGAGGCCGGCGGCAATGGTCCAGACCAGGCGAATGATGCGATCGACATCGATGCCGGAGGCCGAGGCCAGAGCGGGGTTGTCAGACACGGCGCGCGTTGCGCGGCCCGTTCGCGTCTTGAGGAGGAACAGTCCGGTGAGAGTCAGAACGACCACCGAGACGCCCATCGCGATGAGCGACTGAACCGTGAGAGTAACGGGTCCGATATTGACGACATCGGCGTTGCTTTGCAGAATGCGAACGGTCGAGGCACCGATGAAGTACTGGAACGTGTACTGCAAGGCGAGCGCCAAACCGATGGTGACAATCATCATCTGGGTCAGGCTGAGACCCTTCTTGCGCAGAGGCTTCCAAATGAGGAGGTCCTGCAGGTATCCGGTTGCCGCCGTTATGGCCACAACAATGACCGTCGTGACGATGATATTGAGCCCGAGGAGGTTGGCAAAGACATAGGCGAGCAACCCGCCGAGGGTTACCTGCTCGGCGTGGGCGAAGTTGCTGAGGCCGGTCGTTCCATAAATCAGCGAGAGGCCGACGGCGGCAAGAGCGAGGAGGAGTCCCAGGCGAAGCCCCGAGGCGGCCTGCTGAAGGAAGCGGTCCCAGGTGACGGCCGTTGACGAGGTAGTCGAGCTTGTCGTTTCGCCATCTGCCCCGGTGGTCTGCGTGGAGAAGAGAACTCCGGCGCGGGCACCCAGCGTGACCTCGCGTGTCTGAGAGGCCTCACCCTTCATGGTGACGGCGGCGGGAAGAGTCTTTGGGTCCAGCGAAATTGTGAACGTTCCGGCCGTCGTGACGGCCGCATTCCAGCTGCCGTCTGCCGCTGTCGTTGCGGGAACGGATAGGCCGTTGCCTTCCACCAGGATCTCAATGCCCGCTCCGCCATCGCGGATGGTTCCGAAGAAACATCCGGTTGCAGAGTCGGCGACACAGTCCGTGGCGGCAGGAGCGACAGGGGCTGTCGTGGCTGCCATGGCCGCCGACGATCCCGAGAGCACCGCGAAACCAATGATGAAGGTTGCCAGAACCGTCGCAAGGCCAAGCCGAATTCGACGCGGTGAAATATTCTTTCGACCTCTTTGGGTCACGATTGCACCTCCTGAGGTGTTATCCGAAGCATGAACAAATCGCATGGAACCCCTTGATTTTTCATTTCGCACTCAACTGCGAGTGAGAATACGCAACTTTTGTGTCTGAAATGTTTCTTCACGCCACAAAAAGGTTAGTTGCCGAACTCTACCCGGGGGGAAACACGTGCCGCTACTTGGCTTAAGATTGAAAGACGGCAGAGACCTGTAAATTCGGGATTCTGACGGAAATAATTTTGTGTACGACAACCTCAAAAGGGGAAAAATGGATCAGCCAGATCCCTTCGGCTTTATCGGACTCACCTACGACGATGTTCTCTTGTTGCCGGGCCACACCGATGTCATCCCCAGTGAGGCAGACACGACCAGTCGATTCACGCGTCGCATCAACGTGTCAAAACCGCTCATTTCCAGTGCAATGGACACGGTCACCGAGGCGCGCATGGCTATTGCCATCGCCCGTCAAGGAGGCATGGGAATTCTGCACCGCAACCTGTCTATTGAGGACCAGGCGCACCAGGTCGACAAGGTCAAGCGCAGCGAGTCGGGCATGATCACCAACCCCGTCACGACAAGCCCCGACGCCACGGTGGCCCAAGTCGATTCTCTCTGTGGCCAGTTTCGAGTGAGCGGTGTTCCCGTCATCGACGCCGACGGAATTTTGCTCGGAATCATCACGAACCGTGACATGCGGTTTGTCAGCGACGAAGACAAGCGCACCCTGTTGGTTCGCGATGTCATGACAGCCATGCCGATCATCACGGCTCCCGTGGGTGTCTCCCGCGAAGACGCCATTGCGCTGTTGGCTGTCAACAAGATTGAAAAACTTCCGATCGTCGATGCGATGGGCAAGCTGACCGGTCTCATCACAACCAAAGACTTCGACAAGAGCGACAAGTACCCCAACGCCACCAAAGATGACGCGGGGCGCTTGCGCGTCGGTGCGGCGATCGGGTTTTTTGGCGACGCGTGGGATCGCGCCCTTGCCCTGCGCGATGCGGGGGTTGACGTGCTCGTGGTCGACACCGCCAACGGCGACAGTGCTGGAGTGCTGGACATCATCCGTCGCATCAAAACCGACGTAACGTTCGCGCACATTGACGTTATTGGTGGCAACATCGCCACGCGCGCCGGCGCTCAGGCTCTCATCGATGCCGGAGCCGATGCGATCAAGGTGGGCGTAGGCCCCGGTTCCATTTGCACGACACGTGTTGTGGCCGGTGTGGGCGTTCCCCAGATCACGGCCATTTAC
>CANEXL010000136.1 GCA_947443745.1 Microbacteriaceae bacterium
ACCAACGTGAGGACCATTCCCACGGTCGGTGTGGCAGCGAGAAGTCCAGCCTCGGCGAGAGTCAGCCCGCGTTCGGTGCTGAGCAAAGGAATCAGAAAGGCGGGGGTGAAGACAAACACGGTGCCGGCGGTCTGCGCGAGCACGCCGAGAGACAAGGTTGTCCAGGCTCGAGCCGCGTGAGGAAAGGGTGCTTTCGGCAGGCGCGGAGTGGGGGCAGGTTTTGTCATGGGCTACCTTGAGCTTATTTGGCGAAAGTCATTCGGGTGCTCAGCGACGTGTTGGTCATACCTGCTGATAAAGGCCCTTGTTGTTGAGCCCGCTGTTGTTCCAATGAGGAAGGCCATCGTCCATCGGTTCGGCACCATTGCTCGGTCGCAGTCGCTCATAGATTTTCTTAATCTCCGAGCGATCAGCTCGTCCCGCCTTTGCTGCGAGGGCCAGAATGCGGATGGTTCCTATCGTCTCAAACCCGTGAGTTTTGGCCAGTACCTTGCCTCCCTGGTCGTCTATGACGAGCGTGACTTCCATCCCCGCGTCGCGCAACTTGATTGCATGAGCCACGACCATTGTTTCCCCTAAGTCCTTTCGGCGCCTGGTCAAAAGTGAGGTTGGGGGCAGCCTCGAGACCAGCTTGATTGCCCTCACAAGAACCTCATCGTTGTGTGCATCGGACTCGAGAATTTCGAACTTGGAATCCCGAACCAGCCCATTGAATAGGCGCCCTGCACGCGCAAACTTCTTAACTCCTGAAGACTTGTCCTCAATTTCATTGGCAACTTCGCGAGGTACAAGCAGCCTGTCGTGTTTCACGGACAGAACGCCGTGCATCAGATTGCCTTGCCCGATTGAGATGAAGTTCAGGCAGGGTCCAGTGTCAAGGATGACGGGCGTCACGGTGATGCACGGTAGAGGTCACTGAGATCCTCGGGCCCTCGTTCACTTCTCTCCTCGGTTGTTGCAGGAGGCCGGATGTCAGAATTCTCGAGCGTCAATTGGAAGGCCGTCACGTCGTGCACGCCACACACCTGCGCCAAGGCTTCAAGGGAGATTTCTCCACGTTGGTATGCCGTGGTGGCAGCCTTAACGACGCGCGTAGGCCGACGCGGGCTGAGTGAAGCACGCACCAAACCTTCCCGTTCGGAGGCCCACCCAAATTGCATAGCCAGGCCCCGGCTGGTGAGTGACGGCAGACGTTTCGGCCACTCCTCGAAGTCACGCTTGCTGATCCATTTGGAGTCCCGGAGCTGAATCATCGCAACCTGAGGTGACACCCCAAAGACCCTGACCAAGTCAGAAAGACTCTCGATGGTCACGTTGAGGGGGGACCTTCCGAGGTTGGTTAGATACTTCTCGACGGCGCCCAGAGGAAGCAGAAGATGCCGCGCAAAGTCATGAGCCCACGTCTCATCCTTGCTGCTGGTGAAGTCAGGGAGCGAATGAACATCCGCCGACATTCGCCCCGATTCCAAGTGCCCCAGTTCGTGGGCGACCGAGAAGCGTTGGCGTTCGTAGTTATCACTTGTACCGACGGCAATGATTGTCATTCCCGATTCTTCATCGTGGACGGTGAAGGCCTCCTGCGAGGCTGGAAATTTGCGAGAAAGAACGAACGCACCTTTGAAGTCCTCGACAACTTGGAACATGTCGCGAATGGGCGCATCACCTAAACCGTGACGGACTCGAAAGGCGGAGGCTTGGTCGCGCGGCGATTTCACCTCGCTACTCGCGAACTTTCAGATAACCACTGCCGGTCAGTTCGGAAGCAAACTCGGCGAGAAAAATCATCTCTTCTTGGATCTCGGCAATCAGCTCCTCGTCATCCACCGTGGCCGTGGCCGAGGATCGAGCGGCAAACTTGAGTCGATCACGCAGGGGACTCTTTCCGAGGATTGTGTCGAAGGGAACGCCGAGGGCCCACGAGAGCCCGAGAATTTCCCCAGCCGTTGGAACCTTCTGTTCGGTCTCAATGCGACTCCACGTCGCCTGAGAAATACCTGCGCGCTCTGAAGCCTGAGGTTGCGTCATGCCCAATTTTTCGCGGAAAATTTTCACCCGCATACCGAGGCTGATTGACATGCTTTTTACTCCCCTCGCATAGCCGTGAATACGATTCTATATCTCTATTCAGAGCGATGAATGGCACGCCCGCCAATTTGTGGAGAACTTTCAGCTTCCCTACCCGCGCTCCAACGCATAGCGCGGGGCCATCGACTCCATCTGCTCCATCACGAGTTTGATCGCTTCGGGCTGCTTGTCGGGCGGGTAGCCATTGATGATCAGCAGTCGCTTGATCGAGGATCGCAGCTTGGCCCGCACATCATCGCGCACGGTCCAGTCGGTGCGCACGTCTCGCCGCATGACCTCCACGAGTTGGCGGGCAATGTTGGCCAAAATGCCTTCGCCCTGCACGTCGACCGCCGAGTCGTTTTGCGAGACCGCATCGTAGAACGCGAGCTCGTCGCTCGACAGCGGCGGCGTGAAATGTAAACCACGGTTGGATTCCTCGGCAATTTCCGCCGCCATCGCGACGAGTTCCGCCATCACCTGCGCCGACGTGAGCTGTTGGTTCGTGTACTTGTTCATCAGCTCAGCAATCCGTGCCGAGAACGCCCGCTCCCGAATAACGTTGTTGCGGGTTGAGGCCACCATCTCCTCGGTGAGCAACGCCCGCAACGCCTCGATGGCCAACTGCGGGTTTTCATCGTGCTGCGTCTTGGCCAGAAACTCCGGGGTCAGATCGGCCAGCGACAGCTTGGGCATCCCGGCGGCGGCGTAGATATCCAGCACCTCGCCCGAGGCCGTAGCCGACGCAATCAGCTCCCCCAGCAGGCGCGCAATGTCTTCGGGAATCGGCTCACCGTTTGCCTTGCGGTCGGCCGCGTCATACTTGGCCATCCACACCCGCACCTCTTCGTACACCTGAACTTCGGGGCGCAGCGCGGCCAGAGCATCCGACCCGGAACACAGCGCCCAGGCACGCGAAAGCTGCCCCGAGTAGCGTCGATACTTGGCGGCCGTGGTCTCTTGCCCCTCGACATATTGATTGCCGGGGGTGGCCGGCGACCGCAGATAGTTGACCGTTCCCACGACAGCATTGAGGTACGCGCGGGGCCCACCTTTCGCCAACACCGTCTTCCAATCGAAGCCCGCAACCAGACCGCGTAGCGTCTCCACAAGGGTGGTCGTCAACTCGACCGCATCGCTAATGTCGCGCCCCAGAGGTTTGCCCTTTTGGTCGGCCGCGGTGTACTCAGCCAGCGCCTTCGCCAGGTTCTCCGCCAGCGGCGCATACGCCACGAGCAACCCGTCTTCCTTGCCTCTGAACGTGCGGTTCACGCGGGCGAGCGTTTGCATGAGCAACGCCCCCTTGAGCGGCCGGTCGAGGTAGAGAGTGTGCAGGGGAGGCGAGTCATACCCGGTGAGCATCATGTCTTTCACGATCACGATTTCGAGCTCGTCATCGGGGTCTTTCAGGCGCTCCTTGATGGTGGCATTCTCCGAAGGCCGGCGCACGTGGTCGCTGATGGGGGGAGCATCCGTGGCATCTCCCGAGTAGACAACCTTGAGCACACCCTTCTCCAGCGAATCCGAATGCCAGTCGGGGCGCAGCGCCACAATGGCCGAGTACAGGTTCGCGCAGATCTCGCGCGTGCCGCCCACGATCATGGCCTTACCGGGGCTGGAGATGAATTTGTGCATGCGTTGGCGGCGAATTTCCCAGTGCGTCACGAGATCCAGTGCCAGAGCATCGATGCGCTCGGGCGCTCCATAGACCGCATTGACCACGGCAACGCTTTGCTCGATGCGGGCGCGCTCCACGTCATCCAAGCCCTGCGTCAACTCATCGGCAGCGATATCGAGGGTCTCTTCGGTGACATCCTCGGCCAGCGACACCTTAATCAGGCGCGGCTCGAAGTACACGGGCACGGTAGCCCCATCCTCCACCGCACGCGTGAGGTCATAGATGTCGATGTAGTTACCAAACACGTCTTGCGTGTTGCGGTCATCGAACGAGATGGGTGTGCCTGTGAACGCAATCAGCGTGGCGTTGGGCAGAGCATCGCGCAGGTGGCGGGCATACCCGTCGAGGTCGTCGTAGTGACTGCGATGCGCCTCATCGACCACCACAATGATGTTGCGCCGATCCGATAACAACGGATGCTCCGCGCCCGCATCCTTCTCCGCCTTACTAATGCCAAACTTCTGCAACGTCGTGAAGTAGATGCCCCCGGTGGTGCGACCCGACAGCTCGGTGCGCAACTCGCTGCGCCGCTTGATCTGCTTGGGCTCCTCGGGCAACAACAGACTGCGCGAGAACGAGCCGTACAGTTGCCCGTCGAGCTCGTTGCGGTCGGTAATAACGACGACCGTGGGGTTCTTGAGCTTC
>CANEXL010000137.1 GCA_947443745.1 Microbacteriaceae bacterium
CCGCTCGTGCCCGCTGGCCCTACCTCGCCGAGAACGCCAAGGGCCGCGCGGCCCAAGATGGCGAACCGCAAAAGTCCATCGGAGTGCTGATCGATGACGCCATGGATCTCATCATGGGCGCCAACCCGTCGCTGGCCGCGACCCTTCCCCGCATCTACAACCGCGACGGCGTCGACCAGCGTCGTCTCGGCGAGCTCCTCGACCTCTTCAACTCCGCACGCTTCACCGGCCAAGGTTCCAGCAAGGCGCGCGATCTCCTCGGCGAGGTCTACGAGTACTTCCTCGAGAAGTTCGCGCAGGCCGAGGGCAAGCGCGGTGGCGAGTTCTACACTCCTGCCGGCGTCGTGCGGGTTCTGGTTGAAATGCTCGAGCCCACCCGCGGCCGCGTGTACGACCCGTGCTGTGGTTCGGGCGGCATGTTCGTGCAGGCCGAGAAGTTCCTCGAGTCGCACCATAAAGAGGGATCGGAACTTTCCGTCTTCGGCCAAGAACTCAACGAGCGCACCTGGCGCATGGCCAAGATGAACCTCGCCATTCACGGGCTCAACGGCAACCTGGCCAGCCGCTGGGGCGACACGTTTGCCCGCGACCAGCACGCCGATATTCAAGCCGATTACGTGCTGGCGAACCCTCCCTTCAACATCAAGGACTGGGCGCGAAACGAATTAGACCCCCGTTGGCGTTATGGCGTGCCCCCAGCCAGTAATGCCAACTACGCGTGGATCCAGCACATCATCGCCAAGCTGGCTCCCGGCGGCAGTGCCGGGGTGGTCATGGCGAATGGCTCCATGTCGTCAAACTCCGGTGGCGAGGGCGACATCCGTGCCCAAATCGTGGAGGCTGACCTCGTCTCCTGCATGGTGGCCCTGCCCACACAACTTTTCCGCAGCACCGGCATTCCCGTCTGCACCTGGTTCTTCGCCAAAGACAAGACCAAGGGGGAGAAGGGCAGCATCGACCGCACCGGTCAGGTGCTCTTCATCGATGCCCGCAACCTTGGTCACATGATTGACCGCGCCGAACGTGCCCTCAGCGATGATGACATCGCGAAGATCACGGGCACTTTCCACGCGTGGCGGGGCACTGCCTCCGCAACGGATGCCGGACTCACCTACCAAGATGAACCCGGCTTCGCCTACTCCGCGACCCTCGCCGAGATCAAAGCTGCCGACTACGCCCTCACCCCCGGCCGTTACGTCGGCGCGGCCGAGGTCGAAGCTGACGCCGAACCCATCGAAGAAAAGATCGAGCGCCTGAGCGCCGATCTCTTCGCCCAGTTCACCGAGTCAGAGCGTTTAGCGGCAGTTGTGCGTCAGCAGCTGGGGCGGGTTTTGTGACTGACGAGTTGATCCTGACTTTTGGCGACCTCGGTGAGCTCTTTGATGGGCCTCATGCAACGCCCACTCGAACTAACGCAGGACCCTACTTCCTCAATATCTCAAGTTTGATCGATGGGCGCCTCGACCTCGGC
This sequence comes from Microbacteriaceae bacterium, assembly GCA_947443745.1. Classification (GTDB taxonomy): domain Bacteria; phylum Actinomycetota; class Actinomycetes; order Actinomycetales; family Microbacteriaceae; genus Alpinimonas. The sequence continues at coordinate 1,472 of CANEXL010000137.1, forward strand.
CAGTCCGATCATGTATCGGAAGAAGACTTCACTAAGTGGACAAGGCGGGTGACTCCGCAAGGAGGCGACTTGCTGTTCTCCTACGAAACTCGTTTGGGGGACGCTGCGCTTATGCCGGCAGGGCTCAGGGCCTGCCTGGGTCGACGGATGGCACTCCTGCGTCCCGACCAGGACGTCGTCGATCCTGCCTTTTTGCTCTACTACTACGTCAGTCCCGAGTTCAAAGAGTTAATCGCGACACACACAATTCACGGTGCAACCGTCAATCGAATTGGTCTTTCGACAATGGGGAAATGGCCGGTCCGGATTCCGTCGCTACCGGAACAGAAGGCAATTGCAGAGGTTCTGGGCGCGCTCGACGACAAGATCGCCGCCAACACCAAACTCATTGCAGATCTGGAGGCCCTCTCTGAGAGCGTCTTCCTTGGCATGGTGAAGGAATCACGAAGCATCCCTTTGTCGCAAACAGCCCAGTTTGTTAACGGGAAGGCCTTCACAAAAGGGGCGAGCGGCACGGGCAGGGTCGTCATCCGCATTGCCGAACTTAACTCTGGTCTAGGGGCATCTACTGTCTACAGCGATGCACAAGTCGATGAGCTGTATGTTGCGGACCCTGGTGACCTTCTCTTTGCTTGGTCCGGTTCACTCACGGTCCAACGATGGTTCCGTCCCACCGGAATCATTAATCAGCACATCTTTAAAGTCATTCCCAAAGACGGTTTTCCAATGTGGCTTGTTGCGCAGGCCCTCCGAAGGAAACTCGCCTTCTTTCAAGCCACTGCAGCAGACAAAGCCACGACGATGGGCCATATCCAACGGAAGCATCTCGACGAACTTGTTGATGTGCCGAACCAGGCCGAAATCGACTCCCACTCCGAACTCATGACAAGTCTCTGGAATCGCGCGTTGTTGGCAGAACAGGAAAGCCTCAGTCTCGCGACCACCCGCGACACCCTCCTCCCACAACTCATGTCGGGCAAGCTCCGTGTTAGAGACGCCGAAAGCTCTCTAGGAAAGGTGGTTTAACAAATGGCCTACGAACTCGAGAATAGGCTTGTGATCGGCGTTGCATCGAGCGCGCTCTTCGACCTGCGTGAATCAGATGCTTATTTTGAAATGGAAGGAGAGGAGGCCTACCGCATCTATCAAGATGAACACATTGACGCCAGACTTGAGCCCGGGGTGGCCTTTCCATTTGTCCGGCGTCTGCTCGCGCTCAACGATCTTCGTGCTGGCGATCCACTAGTTGAGGTAATCGTCCTCTCAAAAAATGACCCCAACACAGGCTTGCGCGTCATGCGTTCCATCGCTGCGCATTACCTCCCGATGACTCGGGCCGCTTTCACTCGGGGAAGGTCACCGCACGAATACATCCCGGCATTCAACATGTCGCTCTTTCTTTCCGCGAGCGAGAAAGATGTGCGCGCAGCGATCAATGCGGGATATCCGGCTGGCCAAGTCTTACCATCAGCCATGAATGATGATGAAGACGGTGGCTCTCTTCGTGTCGCATTCGACTTCGACGGAGTGGTCGGCGACGATGCATCAGAACGGGTATTTCAGGGGACGGGAGGGCTTGCAGCTTTTCAGGCTCATGAGGTTGAGCATCGAGGCGAACCCGTTGGTCCCGGTCCCTTGAAGCAACTTCTTGTCGACTTGAACATGATTCAGCGCCTCGAGCGAGAGCGGATGAAGATCGAAAAGGACTATCAGCCTCGCCTGCAGATTTCGCTGGTCACTGCGCGAAATGCTCCTGCGCACGAACGAGCTGTATTTACTCTGATGACGTGGGGAGTCAGAGTGGACGACGCTTTCTTCCTCGGTGGAATCGAGAAGGCCAAAGTGCTTAAAGTGATGAAACCGCACCTGTTTTTTGATGACCAAACGGGCCATCTCACCTCAGCCGCAGAATATGCAGCGAGCGTGCATGTGCCGTACGGAGTCTCCAACGAAACCAAAGTCGATCTCGGCGAGCACGTCAGCGACCTTCGATCGGAAGCCTCCCAGGCGGACTTGCCTGCGAGTGCGCCCCAAAGCCGAACGGACAACTCATGACCCCCAGCGTGCACGTCGGCTTCTCTGAAGCGGAGTGGGAGAACCTCGCCCTCGATCAGCTGGCTGAGCCGCTCGGGTGGCGGCCCCTGGCGGGGGAGGTCATTGCGCCGGGCACCGGCGAGCGCGACACGTGGGACGAGTTGCTCATTCGCCCGCGCCTGCTCGAGGCGTTGCGCACGTTCAACCCCACGGTGCCGTTGGAGTATTTGCGCCAGGCGCTGGCAGAGATTGCGTCCCCCAAGTCGATGGATGCGATGACGGAGAACCACCGCATCCACGAATATTTGGTCAATGGGTATCGGCTCAGTTATCTCGACGCCAACGGGGTGGAGTGCAACCCGAGCATTCGCCTGATCAGTGATGAGCCCGATGACAATGACTGGCTGGCCGTGAACCAGGTCACCATTGTGCAGGGTGACTACCGGCGCCGCTTTGACCTGGTGCTGTATTGCAACGGCATGCCTGTGAGCCTTATCGAGTTGAAGAAAGCCGGTACCGAGACGGCGGATGTCGCGGCGGCCCACGCGCAATTGCAAACCTACCTGCGCGAGTTTCCGATGGCCTTTCGATTCTGTGTGTTCACGCTCGCCTCGGATGGGCAATCAGCCGAGTACGGAACGCCCTTCACTCCACTGAACCACTTTGCTCCGTGGAACGTGGATGACGACGGTGTGCCCGTGGGCCGCGACGCCATGATTGACGGCGATGTTGTCACCGGCATGGAGACCGCCCTCATGGGTGTCTACAACCAGGACCGCTTCTTGCAGCTCATGCGCTCGTTCACCGCGTTCGATCAGGGGCCGGAGGGGCTCACCAAACGCCTGGCCAAACCGCACCAGTATTTCGCGGTCACCAAG
>CANEXL010000138.1 GCA_947443745.1 Microbacteriaceae bacterium
CCCAACCCACGGCAGCACCTCCGCACTGCGCCAGATCACATCACTGGTGAGGGAGGCCGCCGCAGCGGCGTGACGCGAAAGTTTCTCCCCTGTCGCGGTGAGGGATGCCGTGTCGCCAGCGGTGAGGCTGGCCTCCAGTTGGGTCGCCAGCGGCAGCGCCTGCTGCAGTTCAGTGACGGCCATGGCCCCGCGAATGTTGGTCCACGCGGCAACCGCCACGAGCAGGCCGAGAACTCCCACGCCGACAATCAACAGAGTGCGCCGGGTGCGATGGGTGCGCCGGGTGCCAGGGGCACGAGACGCTCGGTGGGAGCGATGGGCGCCACGGGCGCGATGGGCACCGCCCCCCGAATGGGCTGCAGGTCTAGTAGGCGCCGGCACGAGAGAAGACTGCCTTTGCCGTGCGCCAGAGAATCATGAAGTCACCCATGGCCGACCAGTTCTCCACGTAGTACAGGTCGAGTCGCACGCTCTCGGCCCACGAGAGGTTGGAGCGCCCACTGACTTGCCACAGTCCGGTGAGGCCGGGCTTGACCAGGAACCGACGGTGCACCCGGGTCTCGTAATTCTCGGATTCACTCTCAAGCGACGGGCGCGGCCCAACCAGGGACATGCTGCCACCGAAAACGTTGAACAACTGGGGGAGTTCGTCGATGCTGTAGCGCCGCAGCAGTTTACCGACGCGGGTGATGCGCGGGTCGTTCTTCATCTTGAACAGCACGCTGTTTCCACTGCCATTACCCTGGCCCGTGGCCTGATTTTCTTCCTGTAGACCGGCTAGGAGCGTGTCGGAGCCCACCGCCATGGAGCGAAACTTGACCATGAGAAAGGTCGTGCCCTTGATGCCCATGCGGCGTTGACGATAGAGAATCGGTCCGGCTGAACTTCGGCGAACACAGACGGCCGCGATGAGAAAGATAGGGGACAACACCACAATCAAGAAAGCCGATGCGACCACGTCGAAGAGTCGTTTGGCAATGTGGCGCCGCCCGTCGTAGCTGGGTGTCTCCACGTGAATGAGCGGGAGGCCGGCAACAGGGCGGGTATGCAGGCGGGGGCCGCCGATGTCCAGCAGACTCGACGAGAGAACGAGGTGATGCTGGCCGGGCTCCAGGCTCCAACTGAGTTCGCGAATGCCTTCCGGGCCCAGACCGCTGCTCGTCACGAGAACGGTGTCGGCGCGAATTCCCTCCATCGAGGCGAGCACGGAATCCAAGTCCCCCAGAACGGGGACCCCGCTTTCGTCAAAAAAAGTGCCGGGGCGTCCGGCGGGAAGGCAGACGCCCACCACCTGATAACCGGATGCCGTTTGGAGCTGAAGTTCCCGAAGAACCACGGCCACCGTGTCGTGCGACCCCACGAGCACAACGCGGGCCGAGTAATCTCCCGTGGTGCGCTTTGACCCCAGCCACAGTCGCCACACCCATCGCGAGAACAGCAAAAAAACAATTCCCAAGGGCAACGCCACCAAGATGTAGCCCCGCGCGAGATCCAATTGGAACAGAAAAGCCGCAATGGCAATCAGGCCAAACAGGCGAATGGAGCCGTCGGCGATCAACCGATATTCGTCGGCCCCGCTACCCAGCACACGTTCATTTCTCGTGCCGAAGACGGCCAGCAGAAGCATCCAGGTAATGACAATAAAGATGGAGAGGTAGAAGTAACTGATGCCCGCGAATCTTTGAGTGCCGCCGACTTCATCGGTGAGGCCGGCACCAGGAAACCAGGCAATCTGAACGCCGAAGACGACCCAAAACAGCACCAGAAAGTCGGTGACGAGCAGATACCGGGCAAAGCGCCTGCGCCAATTCGGCGTTGGCGTGTCAGCCCCGGGGTGAGTTACCAACTACTGCCGCCATCGGCGGAGACGCTGGTGACACCGTCGGCAATCAGCCACAGGGAATCCCCGGCAGCATCAAGCGCGATGGCGCCCGAGGGGGATTGCGTCGTCGCGCACGAGAGGGAGGTCAGGGTTGCTGCGGAGAGCGGCAGGCTCAGGGCAGAAATGTTGATGCCCGCGCAGCCGGTCACATCCCGAAGAGCGAGAAGAGCCCCCGAAGCCGTCATGGTGAAGGCCCCCGCACCGGGGGTGTTGAGCGAACTCCACTCCCCCGTCGAGGCTCGGGTAAACAGAGCGTCGGGGCACAAGACCCAGGGTTGTCCAGCGACAACGTCGAGTTGAAGCGCCGTGGCGCAGGGCGCCTCGACCGTGGTTCCCTGAAGGTGAAGTGTGCTGGGTGACGTGGTGTCGATAAAGTTTTGATCCGCCAAGCGCGTGGGGTATGAATCCCAGTAGGCCCCCGACGAGAACGTGCCCAGATTCTCAATCGCACATTGTTGGCCCGTCTTGGCGACCACGGTGGCATCGCCTTCGGTGTTGGCGGACAGATTCAAAACCTGACGCGCGTCTAGGGTGCCCGGGCTGTGAACGAGCCAGGTGACTCCGGCGTCGTCGGTTGATTCAATGACCGGAGCGCTCACCGAATCAACGCTTCCGCAGTTGCCGGCGGTTGCGCGCCATCCCGTGGTGGCGTTCAGCACCATCAGAAAACTGGCGGGCACCGTTGACAGCGGCGTGGCCGTCGATGTGGGCGTGGGGGAGGAGGTTCGGGGCACCGTGGGTGTGAGGAAAGTCGGAACAATGGCCGGGGTGGCGGGGGGTTCGGAACGAGTGCCGGCAAGGGCGATCGCCACCAAGACCACATCGGCCAGGAGGAACACGATGATGCCGGTCACAATCCAGAAGGTGCGGGCCGCACCGCGGTCAGCTCTCTTCAATCTCCGTTTGACGCGTCTAGGCCGAGACATTCTCACCCGCGTTCGGGGCGATAAACGCGCTCACAATGGAGGTCACGGCAGCGTCAATGCTGAGGCCAATCTGATTCTGAAAGTCACGTGGTTGGTGAAAGGGGTCCTCGATATCGTCGGCCGATGGCTGAGGCGCGGGCGCCGTGAGACCGCGCATCGCGGTCAACTGCTTGGCGATGGAGCGCGCCGTGTCGTCAGCTCGGGCAGGATATTCCTCCGCGGCGATCAGAGGAATGTCGCGAATCTTTCGCGCCAGTTCGTTGAGGGTAAACGTGTTGGGAGCGGCTCGCGGCAGAAGGCGGGCAACATCGGAGCGCTGCTCGCGGGTGGCCGTGAGAATGAGGTCAGCATTGGCAATCAAGCTGGCGCGCAGCAGAGTGCTGGAGAAACCATCGGGCTTCCCGCCGAGTTCGCGGGAGAGGGAGGCAGACGTCTCATCCATCGGCAGGCCCTCCACTGCCCCCGTGCCGGCACTGGTGATGGTGACCTTGATGCCTCGGGCCGCAAACTGAGCGCGCAAGAGCTGTTCGGCCAGCGGAGAACGACAAATGTTGCCGGTGCACACGACCAAAATAGTGAGTTCGTTCGTCACACTCCCGCCGCTCATGACGCCCTCGGTAATGTCGGAGTGTGCGCCTCAGCGGTGGAGGTTGCGGTGCTGCGGTACCCGTACCCATACCCGTAACCGCCGTAGCCCCCGTAACCGTAGGCATCGGGCCCCCTGGTTGGCAACATCGTCAGCACGATCCCCGAGATGGGTGCCTCCACGGAGTCGAGAGCCGCAAGGGCCCCGGCCAAATGATTCGTGTGGGTGACGCCCACGGCGCACACCACGATCGTGCCCCCGACAACGCGGGCCAGAATAGCCGCATCGGTAACGGGGAGAAGGGGCGGCGAATCAAACAGCACGACATCGAAGACATCGGTGAAACTGCTGATCAACTTGACCATCGCCTCCGAACCGAGCAACTCGCTGGGGTTCGGCGGCGTCTTGCCGGCGGGCAACACAAAGAGTTGCTTGGCACCCCACTGCTGAATGACGTCGTTGGGTTCGGCACTGCCGATCAGCAGGTCCGTGAGCCCGACGGCTCCCTCCACTCCCATGTAGGTGGCGATTTGAGGGCGGCGAAGATCGGCGTCGACCAGGAGAACCCGCGAGCCCGCCTCGGCCAACGCAATCGCAAGGTTGGCCGCCGAAGTGGACTTGCCTTCAGCCTCAATCGACGACGTGATAACGAAGGCTCGTTCTCGGCGCCCCACATTCAAAAACTGCAGGTTCGTGCGTAGCGACCGAAATGACTCTGCCCGGGGGCTTTGCGGATCAACGTGCACGATGAGGGGGCGCTCGCGTGCATTCGGATCGTACGCAATTCCGCCCAGAATCGGCACATCGGTAATCGAGCGAATGTCGCGTTCACTGCGAATGCGGTTGTCGAGGGTCTCGCGCAGCACGGCGAGACCGACGCCCAACGCAAGACCGACAAGGGCCCCGAGCGCCACGTTTAGCGGCACGTTTGGGCTCACGGGGCG
>CANEXL010000139.1 GCA_947443745.1 Microbacteriaceae bacterium
ACAACCAGCCCGAAGCGCTCCAAGACGTCGTCCAACGGGCCTCGGCGAACGAGGATGCCCGCAGTTTTGAGGACCTCTACAAGCGTGTCGTCCGATGGATCGGTCGATGTCGCAACAACAAGATTGTCCAACATAACACTTCGAGAAAGCCGCTGAATCTGTCGAATAATCATGGGCTCGCCATGCAGATCCATGAGAACTTTGCCCGGGAGTCGCGTGGAGCTTGAGCGCGCCTGCAAGATTCCAAGAATCATGATGTAACTCTAACAGCAGGCCAATTTCTGGGGTCGAGAAGGGCCTCTGGCACGGCATGACTTTCGAATCTCCCTAATCTATGAGAGCCCTTCCACGCCTCAATGATGGCCTCCAACTCGGCAACGTTGGTGGCACCAACGAGCACCGCATCGACGGAAGGATGCTGACGTATTGCGCCAAGCGCCATCGTCAGTGCAGAGACATTCTCTTCGGCAGCTCTGTGATGCAAATGCCGCAAGGCTGGTTGGAGCCCGGCAAAATATTCCGGCAAAAGTTCGGGATCTGACAGAAGTAGCCCCTGCAATAAGACGCTTCTCACGTGAATCTCTGCACCTCTTTGCCTGAGCTCAGATACCGCGACGCTTTCCAGAAGTCTCACATCGAGAAGATTTGCGGGAAGCTGGAGAATGTCAAGGTCGGGAAAAATGTCAAGGGCAAGAGCGAGATCCTCTTCGGTGTATATGCTTACGCCAATGCGGGCCACGATTCGATTCGAACGAGCCGCACGGAGTACCTCGACGGCATCGTGGGCACGTTCATCCGTGAAGTCGGAAATTTTGTGAAACAACACGGCGTGAAGGGTGCTGACCCGAAGCGTTGCCATCGAATCAAGAAACAGATTGTTGGCCGTCGGCACTGAACCATCCGAGGGTAATGAGAATTTGGTGACATACCTTTGATCGCCCCCATCGGCCGCAAACTCCCCCAGCCTCAGTTGGGATGCCCCATAATCGGAAGCCGTATCAAAAAGGGATATTCCCTCTCTTTGCGCCAATCTGAGCATCTGTGAAACAACTTCGTCGGGAACTTGTCCTGATTCGTTCGTAATTCCATAGTTGATTCCGAACTGAACAGTTCCGAGTGCAAGCTCGCTCATTTTTGCTCCTCTCTGTCGCTCGGGAAAGTTTTCAATTTGACGACGCCCCTAACAGTTCCATTGCCGACACAACTCGCTCCTTGCCGCGGCCGTCATACGTTCCCGTGCAATCGAGGGAGAGTTTCTCACGTTCGGATTCACTGCTCAATAAGCGCGTCACACGTTCAACGATCCGAGCTTCGGCCGATTCTCTTCCGCCTTGTGACAGGTCCAGTCCCAAAACCAGCCCTCTCGTTTCCAGACGTGTCAGTGATTCACGCTGATTCTCGACCACCGAGATAAGGAGTGATGGAATCCCTAGGCTGCAAAGCTCCCAGGCGCTGGTTCCCGCCGCTGAAACGGCAATATCTGCGCGTCGGAGAAGTCTCGGCAACTCTGCGGTTGGCTCCAAGAGCTCGATTCCAGGTATCCCACGTAACTTCTCTTCGACGTCCGCCCTCCAGCGCGGATCTGCGATGACGCTTGCGGTGAGGTCGCCCTCCATCATCGCGAATGCCCCTGCTACGGGGACTATCGCACCCGTGGGGTCGGAGCCCCCCATGAAGGCCACGATATGGGGCGTAAGCCCCCGAGGAATCCATGGTTGCTGTCTTTTTTCGCGAAGAACAGCGTGACGGATGAGGGCAAATTCGCTCCCCGCGAGGAGGCGTTCTCGGGTTGATTGACCCCATGGCCCATCCTCCGAACCAAGGTTGTGGTCCAGATATAGGTCAGCATCAATGCCGCGATCATCTCCGTCAACGATGGCCAACACGTGGCACCACGATCGCAATGCTGAAATGTCCTGAGCCCCGATTTCATAGGAGTCTACGACGACCCAGTCGGGTGCCAAATCTCGAATTTTCCTCGCGTCCAACGAGTTGGTGGCGGTTCTGTAGATATGCAGCTGGGAATCAGTGATGACCCTCTCCAGCCAGGCGACACCTGAATCGTTGGTCATCAAAACCACCTCGTGGCCGCGACGGGTCAATTCCTCGCCCACCGTAAGGCAACGCATGACATGGCCCGTGCCTTGCAGCGGTGAGGCGTCGGCTCGAAGGAGAACGATCATTCTGGCGGTCCTTGACTTGCGATCACGGTAGACGAGTCTTTGGTAAGCTCGCGGAGGTAAGTTTTTAGCGCGTTTCTTTGGAGGTTCGGCTGTGTCCATTCTAGAAGGCTCATCAATCCTCATCACCGGAGGAACCGGTTCATTCGGTAAAGCCTTTGTCGAATACGCTCTCGAGCACCTGAACCCAAAGAAAATTGTCATCTTCTCTCGAGATGAGCTGAAACAGTATGAAGTGCGACTCAAGTTCAATAACGATCCCCGTCTGAGGTTCTTTATTGGCGACATTCGCGATCAACACCGTCTCATGCGTGCCATGCACGGAATTGACTACGTCATCCACGCTGCGGCGCTGAAACAAGTAGATACCGCTGAATACAATCCATTCGAGTATGTCCAGACAAACATTATTGGGTCTCAAAATGTGATCGAAGCCTCGATTGACACGGGCGTCAAGAAAATCGTTGCTCTCTCGACGGACAAGGCCTCGAGCCCCCTCAACCTCTATGGCGCCACAAAATTGGCTGCTGACAAGCTCTTCCAATCCGCAAACCACTACGCCGCAGGATATGAGACTCGTTTCTCCGTCGTGCGTTACGGCAACGTCATGGGCAGTCGTGGATCCGTGATCCCCTTCTTCAAGGAGCTCGCCGCCAAGGGTGAATCCCTTCCCATCACAGACGAGCGCATGACGCGTTTCTGGATCACCCTGCCACAGACAGTGCAATTCGTCGTGGATTCATTTGACCTCATGGTTGGCGGCGAACTATACGTTCCGCGAATCCCCAGCATGCGGATCATGGACCTCGTTGAGGCCGTTGCCCCGGGCTCAAAAACACACCCCGTTGAAATTCGACCTGGTGAAAAACTCCACGAGGAAATGATTTCTCAAGACGATAGCCGCCGAACTCTTCTTCTCGGCAATCGATACGTCATTCTTCCGACCATCGCAGAATGGGGCTTTGTCGCCCCAATCGGTGACTCGGTGCCTGATGGGTTCGCGTACCGCTCCGATACAAACGATCAGTGGCTGGGCGTTGACGAGCTTCGCGACCTCATCGAAAAATTCGCATAGATGAGCATCCCCTACGGACGTCAGTCGATTTCTCAAGAAGACATTGACGCTGTTGTTGCGGTGATGGGCACGGATTGGCTCACGATGGGGCCCGTCGTCGGCGACTTCGAACGCGCAATCGCCGAGATCGCGGGGACTCCTGATGCGACCGCAGTGTCGTCTGGAACAGCGGCGCTCCACTGCGCTTATGCGGCGCTCGGAGTGGCGGAAGGCGATGAGGTCATCACCTCGCCGCTCACGTTCGTTGCCACCGCTGCCACCGCAATGATTCAAGGCGCCAAGGTTCGCTTTGCTGATGTCACCTCAGATACCGGCAATATTGATCCCGAAAGCGTCAGTGCGCTCATTTCGCAGCGCACCAAAGTCATCGCCGGCGTTGACTATGCCGGACACCCTGTCGATGCCGACGAACTTGCCGCGTTAGCACGTTCCGCGGGTGCCTACTTTCTCGAAGATGCCGCGCATTCCGTTGCCTCAACGTACAAGGGCCGTCCCGTCGGTTCCCTCGCCGATATCACCGCTTTTTCCTTCTTCCCTACCAAGAACATGACAACGGCCGAGGGCGGCGCGGTCGTTGCACCGGATGCCTCGTTAGTTGAACGCGCGCGTCGTTTTCGCTCCCATGGACTTGTCCGCGACAAAGCTGAACAGCGTTACCCTAACGAGGGCCCATGGCACCAAGAAGTTCATGAAATTGGTTTGAACTATCGTCTTCCGGATGTCCTCAGCGCAATCGGCCTCAGCCAAATAAAGCGCATTTCGGAATTTAAAGCCCGAAGAACAGCGCTCTTCAACCGCTACCAAAGCGAGCTTCAAGACATTCCTGGCCTTATTTTGCCGACCAAACGCGACTATGTTGACCCCATGTGGCACCTTTACCCCATTCGCGTTTCCGAAGGACGCCGCAGACAAGTCTTTGACTTCATGCGCAACGAAGGTGTTCTTGTTCAAGTAAATTATGTGCCCGCCTATTGGCATCCAGTATTTGAAGACCTCGGCTACAAGAGAGGCATGTGCCCCAACGCCGAAGAATACTACGAACAAGAAATTTCGTTGCCCATGTTTGCGGATCTA
>CANEXL010000140.1 GCA_947443745.1 Microbacteriaceae bacterium
AACGGTGCATGGCCATCAGTGTCATCGTGGCCGTTGAGCCCATCGCTGATGCCCTGATCGAGAAAATTGTCTCGCGTATGAAGACCCTCACCATCGGTGATGGTCGTCGCAACTGCGACATGGGCCCCCTGGTTACCGAGGTCCACCGCGACAAAGTCGCCGGTTACATTGACATTGCCGCAGCCGATGGCGCAACGGTTGTCGTCGACGGGCGTGGCATCGAGGTTGACGGCGATGCCAGCGGATTCTGGCTCGGCCCGACCCTGCTGGATAACGTTCCCACATCATCTAAGGCCTACACGGAAGAAATCTTCGGACCCGTTCTCTCGATTGTTCGCGTGAAGTCGTATGACGAAGGTGTTGAACTCATCAACAATGGCGCCTTTGGCAACGGAACCGCCATCTTCACCAACGACGGGGGAGCAGCTCGTCGCTTCCAGAACGAGATCGAGGTCGGCATGATCGGAATCAACGTTCCGATCCCCGTGCCGGTTGCCTTTTTCTCCTTCGGGGGGTGGAAGAACTCGTTGTTTGGTGACACCAAGGCACACGGCGCTGAGGGCGTTCACTTCTACACGCGCGGCAAGGCAATCACGAGCCGCTGGCTCGACCCCAGCCACGGTGGTATCAACCTGGGCTTCCCCCAGAACTAAGCGACCATCACCGGCGATGCGCCGAATGGAACCGAAGCGGTTTGCCTTGGTGATGCATATGCAACACGAGGCAAACCGCCCGGCCCATCGAGCCTGCGGGGCTTGCTTGGGATTAGGCCCCGGGCTCGCTTCCGGTTTACCTAGCTGCGGGTAACCGGGATCTTTGCGGGCGTCGCGTTGCGCTTGGGTACAGGAACCCGCACGGTCAGGACTCCATCGTGATATTCCGCTTTGACATCGGACTCTTTGGCACCAGGGGGCAGCGGGATATCTCGAAAAAAGGAGCCGTAGCGAAATTCCGACCGAAATCCATCTTTGTCTTGATGTTCGCTCTCTTCGCGACGCTCGGCGGCAATGTGAAGCAGGCCATCGGCAATCGAAATTTCTACGTCCTTTTCCGGATCCAGTCCGGGCATCTCTGCTTTGACAACCATCGAATCACCGTCAATGTATTCTTCGACACGGATGGGCGACATTTCCCAGTCCACGTCAAAGAAGCGACGGGCAATCCCCGGCCATTCCAAGCGCTCGCGCCTCATTAGTTCAGCCATTTCTTAGTCCCCCTAAAAGTGCCAAGGGCATATCCGATTGACATGCCCTGAGACAAAAATGGTATGTCAGGGAATGTCGAAGCGCAACGGTGAGGGTTGGATTTACCGAAAATTTTCAGCTTTCGAAGAGTATCGGCAGGCTACTGTGCTGCAGATTGATCTTCTCGATTAGGCGCCGCGCAGCTCGGCTTCCGTCTCGGCCGTCGTCATGACGCGCCCAAAGAACGTGCGGATGACGTTCTCTGTTGCCACCTGGGCAGGGGCGGTGAGGGCGCCCGTGGCATCCGACACAAAGGCCACCTTGTAATCACGCATGTAGGCGCCGCGCGCCGTCGACTCGCAGCAGACCTCGGTCAGGGTTCCCGTAATGATGACCGTGTCAATCTGGTTCAGGCCGCGAATGGAACGGAGAACCGGCTCCAGGTTGGTGGCATAAAAAGCGTCGTAGCGGTACTTCTCGATGACGATCTCGTTTTCGGCGGGCTTTAGGGCGTCAATGACCTGAACGCCGAAGCTTCCCTTGCGCATGCCCACGGTGAGGAGCCGCTCGTTGTAGGCAGCCTCCAGTGGCGACACCGCGAAATCGTCACGCAGAGTGTGCTGCGAATAGATAACGGGGATGCCCAGCTCGCGGCTCGTCGCAATCAGCTTCTGAATATAAGGAATGGCGGTGCGCGCCTCGGGCACCTCCATGGGGTGACCTTCGAGAACGAAGTCATTTTGCATGTCAATAACAAGGAGGGCCGTTTTGGCCGGATCAATTTCCCACATGTTGTCCATTATTTCTGAGCCGGTGGCATCTGGCTATGGAATTCGTGCAGTGTTGCGGGGGAGTACCGTGGCCTCTGACCAACGGACAAGCACCCTGCCGGTAGAATCGACTCTTGTGGCTCTTACAATTGCAATCGTCGGACTCCCCAATGTGGGCAAGTCAACCCTCTTCAACGCGCTGACCAAAAACTCGGTGCTCGCTGCGAACTACCCGTTCGCCACGATCGAGCCCAATGTCGGTGTCGTGAACCTTCCGGATGCGCGGCTCGCCCAGCTCGCCACGATCTTTGGCAGCGAACGTCTTCTTCCTGCTCCCGTGTCGTTTGTAGACATCGCGGGCATCGTGCGCGGCGCCAGCGAGGGTGAAGGCTTGGGTAACAAGTTCTTGGCCAACATTCGTGAAGCGGATGCCATCGCGCAGGTCGTGCGCGGCTTCGCCGACCCCGACATCATCCACGTCGATGGCAAGGTCAACCCTGCCGGCGACATGGAGACCATCAACACCGAGCTGATTCTTGCCGACCTCCAGACACTGGAGAAGGCCATCCCCCGCATTGAAAAGGAAGTCAAAACCAAGAAGGCCGAGCCCATTGCGCTCGAGGCTGCTTTGGCCGCCCAGGCTTTTCTCGACGCCGGAAAGCCTCTGTCCTCTTCGAAGATTGACCTTGACCCCATTAAGGAAATGGGCCTCCTCACGGCCAAGCCTTTTATCTATGTCTTCAACGTGGATGAGGCAGTGCTCACCGATGCCGCCAAGCGCGCCGAGCTCGAAGCTCTCGTGGCTCCGGCCAAGGCTGTGCTGCTGGATGCCAAGCTCGAGAGTGAGCTCATCGACCTCGACGAGGTTGACGCTGCCGAACTGCTCGAGTCCACCGGCCAATCCGAGTCGGGCCTGAACCAGCTTGCCCGCATCGGATTCGACACCCTCGGACTCCAGACGTATCTCACCGCCGGCCCGAAAGAGACTCGTGCCTGGACCATCGGCAAGGGCTGGAAGGCTCCTCAGGCTGCTGGCGTCATTCATACCGACTTCGAGCGTGGCTTCATCAAGGCCGAGATTATATCGTTCGCCGACCTCATGGAGACCGGCTCCATTGCCGAAGCGCGCTCCAAGGGCAAGGCTCGCATGGAGGGTAAGGACTACGTTATGCAGGATGGCGACGTGGTCGAGTTCCGTTTCAACGTTTGAGCGAGGCCAGAAGCCGATTCGTCGAGATGAGCGCACCGCCGAGAACGGCCGGAATCCCGCCGCCCGGGTGCACCGATGCCCCGACGCGCCAGAGCCAGGGGCTCAGGGGCGAAGAGTAGGTCGGGGAGTGAAATGGGCCGCTGCGCCACCACGGATGGCCCTCGCCGTAAAGCGCACCGCCCAGACCGCCGAATCCCGCGAAATACTCTGGGTGCAGAACGGTGTGATCAGTGATCATGTCGGCGAGCTGGCGGGGGAGCCCCAAGATCTCGCTGATGCGCGTCATCTCTCGCTGAACGAAGGGGCTCTCGATGTCGTAGCGCTTGCCGTCTGGCGGAGCAGTCAGGAGCACCGCGACGGTCGGGCGGTCGTTGGGATAAATGTGCCCGGCCCGGTAGTAATTGAGAAATGCCATCGTCTGTGTCGGAAGGGCGCGATTTTTCAGGTTCTCATATAACGCATCCGGGTCATCGGGCATGATGACGGAGTGCGTGAGAATCTCGCTCGGAAGCTCCTCGTCAAGAACGGCAAACACCGCGATTCCAGAGCACGACGCAGACTTGCTCTTCTTCACCCTCTTGCCCATCAAGGCGTCGAGCACTCCCACGTCGAGCCCACTCACAATGATGTCTGGCTCGTAGGTCGCTGCGTCAGTGACAACGCGCCGCCGCGTAACGGATGTCACTCGCTCGCCCAGTCGAATGGATGCGCCCGATTCGGTCGCCAGGCAGGCCAGCATCTGCGGAAGTTCGTTGACACCACCGGTGGGAACCCACACACCGTCGGTCGCCATCACGGCCGGCATGGTGGCGAACAGTGCAAGCGTCTTACTCGGCTCGACGCCGGCATTCAGAGTGTGAATGGAAATTACCTCACGCAGATCTTCGGGCATCCAGGTGAGACCGTTCAAGTATTTCTTCGTGCTTAATCTCGAACCGTAGTGACGAAACAATTGCGCCGCCGCCGGAATGATCGCCGAGTTCCAAGGGTCGTTGGTCAACATCGTTGTGATGTGCCGGCCAAGGGGGCCGTGTTCGGCTTCAAATCGATCCCACGCGGGTTTCCACGCATGGCCTTTTTCGACCGGCAAATTCGCTGCCTGCCC
>CANEXL010000141.1 GCA_947443745.1 Microbacteriaceae bacterium
GATGAAGATCTTGAAGCGGTCACGCGAGGGCGCGAAAATGGCACGTTCACGCAGGTCTCGGGCGTCATCGACACCACCGTTGCTCGCGGCATCCATCTCGACGACATCGAGGCTGCCCCCACCGTCACGCGACAGTTCGACACAGCTGGGACACACGCCACACGGGGTGTCGGTGGGGCCTTCGACACAGTTGAGGCAGCGCGCCAGAATGCGAGCGGATGTCGTCTTGCCACAGCCACGCGGACCGCTGAAGAGATAGGCGTGATTCACGCGGTTCGTGCGCAGTGCCGTCATGAGAGGATCGGTCACGTGAGACTGCCCAATTACTTCAGCAAAGGACTCGGGCCGATAACGGCGATACAGTGCGGTAGCCACCCCTCCATCGTACTTGCCAGCACTGCGACTGCCCACCCTTTTGGGGCAGGGGAACGCGGGTTACGCCTCGAGTAGCGCCAGCGCCTGACGCGCGATTTCCAGCTCTTCGTTGGTGGGAATCACGAGCACGCGCACCGGGGCATCCGTCACCGAAATCTGGCGAGCACCGCCCGCTTCACTCGTGCGGGGAGCGTCGTTACGGGATGCGTCGAGCGTGAGACCGAGATGCGCGAGGGGAGCAATGACGCGCGAGCGAACATCCGCCGAATTCTCGCCGACACCAGCCGTAAACACCACCGCGTCGAGCCCGCCCAATAACGCAAAATAGGCACCCAGATAATGACGGATGCGATGCGCATAAACCTCGAGCGCCAACGTCGCCCGCTCATCCCCCGCTTCGGACGCACGGTAGACGTCGCGCATGTCGCCCAGCCCCGTCAGCCCGACAAGTCCGCTCTCCCGATTGAGCAGCTCATCCAGTTGATCGGGCGTGTAATTCGCGACTCGCGACAGGTACATCAGGATGGCCGGATCGAGATCGCCTGAGCGGGTGCCCATGACGAGCCCCTCGAGTGGGGTCATCCCCATAGAGGTCTCCACCGAGCGACCACCATCAATGGCGCAGGCCGAGGCTCCGTTGCCCAGGTGCAACACGATGATCTTCAGCTCCGCGAGATCGCGCCCCAAGAATTCGGCCGTGCGCGACGCAACGTAGGAGTGGCTGGTGCCATGAAATCCGTAACGCCGAATGTGATGCTCGGCGGCCACCGCCGTATCAATGGCATAGGTATAGGAAGCAGGCGAGAGGCTCTGATGAAAAGCCGTATCGAAGACGGCGACGTGCTGGATGGACGGGAAAGCGACAATGGCCGCTTCAATGCCCGCCAGGTTTCCTGGATTGTGCAGAGGCGCTAGCGAGGACAGCTCGTGGATACGCAGCAACACGTCATCGGTCACGACGGTGGCCTGCGAGAAGGCGTTGCCGCCATGCACGACGCGATGCCCGACCGCGACGGGGGTGAGGGCGTCGAGTGGTAATTCACTGGAGGCAATCTCTTTCAACATGTGCGCGAAAGCAACGGTGTGGTCGCTCACCCGCTCGATGAGTCCTTGGGCCAGCACCTCTTCGGTCAGCATGTCGATGAGTTGATACTTCAGTGACGAGGATCCACTGTTGATAACGAGGATGGGTTTCATGCCTGCGCCTTGTCGGAGTCGGAAGCAATAGCCTTAGTCGCAATCGTCTCGGCCTGGATTGCGGTGATGGCGATGGTGTTGACGATGTCGCTCACCAAGGCTCCGCGGGAAAGGTCGTTGATGGGTTTGCGTAAGCCCTGCAGAATCGGCCCGATCGCCACAGCCCCCGCCGTTCGCTGCACGGCCTTATAGGTGTTGTTGCCGGTGTTCAGGTCGGGAAAAATGAAGACAGTGGCATTGCCAGCCCCGCGGGACTCGGGCAGTTTTGCAGCCGCAATGGCCACATCCACCGCAGCGTCATATTGAATCGGGCCCTCGATCACGAGGTCGGGGCGGCGCTCGCGCACCAGCGCCGTGGCGGTGCGCACCTTCTCGACGTCGCTTCCCGATCCAGACGTGCCTGTCGAGTACGACAGCATGGCGATGCGCGGCTCAATGCCGAAACCACGGGCTGTCTCGGCCGACGAAATCGCAATGTCGGCCAACTGCTCGGCGGTGGGGTCGGGCACGACGGCGCAGTCCCCGTAGACCAGCACCCGATCGGCGAGTGCCATGAAAAAGACACTGGAGACAATGGAAACATCCGGTTGCGTCTTGACGATTTCAAACGCGGGGCGAATGGTGTTCGCCGTCGTGTGCACGGCTCCCGAAACCATCCCATCAGCAAGCCCGAGTTGCACCATCATGGTGCCGAAGTACGCGTCATCTTTCATGACCTCGCGTGCCTGCTCGAGCGTGACGCCCTTGTGGGCGCGGAGCTTCGCGTATTCGGTGGCGAACTGTTCGCTGATCTTGGGGTCAGATACCGAGATGACGGATGCCCCCCTCACGTCCAGCCCCAGCGCGGTCGCGCGTGCCGCCACAACGGCCGGCTCCCCCAAAATCGTGATGCGCGCGATCTTCTTGGCCAAGATTTCGGCGGCGGCCGTGAGAATGCGGTCGTCGCTTCCCTCGGGCAGTACGACGTGGCGCTGAGCGGCGCGGGCCTTCGATGCCAGTGCGTACTCGAAGAGTAAGGGGGTCACCACGGTGGTCTGGGATGCCTCGATGCGGGCGGTGAGCTCAGCGCCGTTGACGTGAGCGGCGAAGACCGCGCGAGCTTTTGCGACCTTGTCGGCGTCGCCGGCTTCGAGGCGGCCTCGCGTGCGAATGACACTCACGGTGGTGTCGAAGCTTCCGCCGGCTGTTGCCACCACGGGAAGCGTCGAGTTAAGCCCATGGAGAAGGCGAGCCACGGGTTCGGGAATCTCGAAGCCACCGTTCAGCACGATTCCGGCCAGATTCGGGAACGTCTCCGCGGCATCGGCCATGACCAACGCCAACAGCACCTCGGTGCGATCGGAAGGGACCACCACGACGGCACCGGGCAGAAGGCGGAGAAGTACGTTGACCATCGACATGGCTGCCACGACGACCTCGAGGGCCTCCGTTTGAAGTCGTTCTTCACTTCCAAACACGAGGGTGCCGGAGACGGCGGCGGTGACATCCGTCATTCGGGGAGCGGCAAGGGAGGGGTCATCATTGACGACCCAGACGGGAACGCCTGCCGGGAGGCTCGACGTGACAGCGGCCGTGATTGCAGCCGCATCGGCGCCATCGGCACGATTGACCATGACGCCAGCCAGAGTGGAGTGGGCGTTCACGAGCTCGACCAAAGCCAACTCGGAGATGTGCTTGAGATCGTCAGGGCTTCGCGGCGGTGCTTGCCCAAGGTGCTCGTCGGTGTCGTAGGACTCGCGCCCGTTGAGGACCAGCAGCATCGGGGCACCGACGTTCGTGGCGACCCGGGCGTTGTAGGAAAGTTCAGTGGGGGATCCGACATCCGTGTAATCAGAACCGACAATAACGACGGCATCACACTGGGCTTCGAGTGCCTTGTAGCGGTCGACAATGCGGGCCAGTGCGGTCTCGGGATTGGCATGCACGTCGTCGTAGGTAACGCCGATGCACTCTTCGTACGTCAGGCGACCGTCGGTGTTTGCCAGCAGGAGTTGGAGTACATAATCGGGGGTGGAGGCCGTGCGGGCGACCGCGCGAAAGACACCGACACGTTGGTAGGTCTGGCGCAAGACATCGAGCACGCCCAGAGCAATTGTTGACTTGCCCGTGTGACCCTCGACCGAGGCTAAATAGATGCTGCGTGCCATGTTTCCCACCCTACGCTGACATTCTTTGAGGCTACCCCGAGCCATCCCCGCTCGTTCCTCAGGCTTTCGCGTTTCGTCCCGTAAACACAAGGATGTTAAACGTAAATGACTCCCCGCGCACCCGCCAGAGCCTGGTTACCCTTGCTACGTTTCCGTCCTGGGGGAGTTGGCCTGGGTGGCGCCACGCGAGGAGCCATGACAAGTGTACGGGATGCTGATGGGTGCTCACCAGTTGCCGTGGACGGAGGGGGTCAAGTTTCGGGTAGGCTAGCGGAGGTTCGAAACGAGTTTTCTCGTTGTCGGCCGCTGGAGGATTCGCCTAGTGGCCTATGGCGCCAGCTTGGAAAGTTGGTTGGGTGCAAGCCCTCGGGGGTTCGAATCCCCCATTCTCCGCCAAATAACAATGACCCCCTTCTGAACTGAACCCCGAAAGTTGGAGTTTTAATAGGGAGTCGTTTCTAAGTTAGCAAGGGACTGGGTTCGGTATTCAACCGGACTCAGTCCCTTTAGCTTTAACTGGATGCGCTCATGGTTGAACCAGCGA
>CANEXL010000142.1 GCA_947443745.1 Microbacteriaceae bacterium
ATGCAGAACTTGGAAGCCCGCACGCTGATTTTGACGCCTTTCGATAAGACCGCCCTGCGCGACATCGAAGCGGCCATTCGCAACATGCCGAACCTTGGTGCCAGCCCCACGAACGATGGAAACATCATCCGGGTCACCTTGCCTGAGCTGACGCAGGAGCGCCGCAAGGAGTTCGTTAAGATTGTGCGCGCGAAGGCAGAAGATGCCAAGGTTGCCATTCGCAACATTCGCCGCAAGGCCAAAGACGACCTCGATTCGCTCAAGGGGGATATTGGTGAAGACGATCTGGCTCGGGGAGAAAAAGAGCTTGAGGCCGTCACCAAGACTCACATCGACGCTGTCGATGAGGCCCTGAAGCGAAAAGAAGTTGAACTGCTCGAGATCTAACCCGCATGAGCAATCTTCCACCGCAGGATGAATCCAACCGGCGCAATCCGGCGGGGGAGCTTCATGCCCAAATGAAGGCGACACGGGCCGATTTTGAGCGGCAGCTCGAGGCAAAGAGGCTTCAATTTGATCTCGCAAACAACCGCCTGACACAACGCGCCGGTCGAAACATTATTGGCGCGGTCGCCATCGGTGTTGCGATGGGAGTCCTCCTCGTTCTTAGTCTCGTTTTGGTCAAAGCCTTGTTTATGGTCTTCGTCGCCGTTCTCTTGGGAATGGGATCTTTCGAGCTCGCAACAGCGCTTCGCAAGATGGGCGAGCGCGTACCGAGAACCCCCGCAGTTGTCACAACGCTGGCCGCAATCCCAGCGACGTACTACTGGGGAATGCTGGCGACGGTCGCCGTGATTCTGGCGGGAATTGGCGTCACCGCGCTGTGGCGTCTCATCGAGGCAATGTTCGGTGGGCATCCGGCAACGCAGTATCAGTTTGGCCGTGACGTTGCGGCCTCGGCTTTTGTGCAGGGCTACGTCACCCTCCTCGGGTGCTTCGCGGTTGGGCTTGTCGCCCAACCTGACGGTCAATGGTGGGCTTTGGCGTTCTTGCTCATTGTGATCTCCGTGGACACCGGCGCGTACGTCAGTGGACTGAACTTTGGCAAGCACCCAATGGCACCCAAAATTAGCCCCAAAAAGACGTGGGAGGGTTTTGCCGGTGCGGCCCTCTTCGCCATTGTTATGGGAATCTTGCTGTCACTGTTCATGCTCGGGCAACCGTGGTGGTTCGGGATCATCTTCGGCGTGGTCATTTTGACCACCGCCACCCTAGGTGACTTAGGCGAATCACACCTCAAACGCATCATCGGCATTAAAGACATGAGCAGCTGGCTTGCCGGCCATGGTGGGTTCCTCGACCGTCTCGATTCAGTTCTTCCGTCGTGTCTAGCGGCGTACGTCGTATTCATGCTCGTCGCTCACTAGGCGACTCTCAGCGACGCTTCCAAAACTTTGCGATAATGAGCCTGTGAACACCACTTTTCCCCGCGCAAAGCGCTCCGCCCTTGGATATGACGTTGCGCAGGTGGAAGCCTTCCTTGAACTTGCACGCAACGCGTATGACACCGATGCGTCTGGACTCCTGGGGCTTTCGTCAAGCGATATTCGCCAGGCTTCATTCACTATGCGCAAGGGCGGCTACTCATGCCACCACGCCGACAGCGCCCTGGAGCGTCTCGAATTGGCGTTCGCCCGTCGCGAGCGCGACACCGCCATCGTGACGTCGGGAACACCCGCATGGCTGGAAGCGAACATTGCCCGTCGCGAAGTGCTGCTCGCCCGTTTTGAGCGCCCGACACGACACCGCTTCCGCCGCGTGGGAATCCTTACGCGCGGTTATGCGACGTCCGATGTCGACAAGTTTGTCAACAGCGTGAGCGCCGCACTGGGGGAGGGCTTGCCTTTTCCTGTTGAGCAGGTTCGTTCAGCGGTTTTCCGGTCGCGTCTTGGCGGCTACCACGAGACCCAAGTAGACCTCGTTCTCGATGGCCTCGTCGACGTGCTTTTGGCGCTGGGAACCGACTGACGCGTCTCATTCAGGCTAATGTCAGCGCCCTCCGGCTAACATAATTGGACTGTGGGAAAACATTCTGAGGGAACCCGTGACTCTGGCATGCCAGAATCGCGTGCTTTGACGAACCCGCAGCGAGAAATGGCCACCACACGTATGTCCCCCCCGCGCGGCATCTCTGCTCGCGCCAACGTTTCCAAGCGCCGAGGTTTTCGCGGCCGCCCCCTCGTCATTGGCACTTTTGTCATCATCGTCGGTGTCATGCTCGTGAACGTCGTTGACCCCTACTCGGGCGCACTGGCGTCCCCGTATTATCAGGTCGCTCCTGTTTTTGCGCAGGGTTCACAGGGCACTCAGCTCGCGGGGAACTACACCGCCAACACTGCTCGTGATGCGTATTCCATTACGGCACGCACGATCGAAGCTGCGGCAGCGGCGTCGGCGCCCCCCGCTGGTGTTCCCGATCCCGATTCGGCGCAAGCAATTGCGTTTGCAATGATTTCGGCGAAGGGATGGGGTGTCGACCAATTCAACTGTCTTGTGTCCCTCTGGAACCGTGAATCACACTGGAACGTGTCCGCTCACAATACGAGCAGTGGCGCCTACGGAATTCCCCAAGCCCTGCCGGGCGACAAGATGGCGACTGCGGGTGCCGACTGGCAAACAAACCCGCAAACTCAAATTATCTGGGGCTTGGGCTACATCGAGGGCCGCTATGGGTCTCCGTGTGGGGCGTGGGCCCACTCAGAGAACATCGGGTGGTACTAACTTTCGCTTAGGCTGAATGTCATGGCTCGACATAACCGATCACACCGCCGCAATGGCGAGCATGAGCCGTTAGACGTTGAGCGATTGACCGCTGGATTCCGGCGCACAGAGGCTCGTGGGGCCCAAGAATGGACCGTACAGGCAATTTCAGCTGCACAGGCGACGAAGTCCTACCAGTGCCCGGGATGCGGTTTAGAAGTGGCTCCAGGCGTTTCTCACGTTGTTGCCTGGCGCGCGGATGGAATTTTGGGGGACGAGGCAGACCTCGCGGCCCGACGTCACTGGCATGACCGGTGCTGGAAGATTGGATGATCATGCCCATTGAAATACGGGGCAGCGTTGTCTTGCCCGCTCGCCGCGAAGATATTGAACTCCACACCAGCGATGGTTTGACCCTTGTCGGCGAGCTCGCGCTTCCCGAAGTTGGTGAGCCTGTGGCGACGCTGGTGACCCTTCATCCTTTGCCTACGGCGGGGGGCTTCATGGATTCTCACATCCTGCGCAAAGCGGCGGCACGCCTGCCCGCCCTCGCGCAGCTGGCTGTCTTGCGGTTCAACACGCGCGGAACAAAGAGCCCTCGCGGCCAGAGTCAGGGCTCGTTTGGTCATGGCAATGATGAGCGCGCCGACCTGGCTGCCGCGATGGACTTCGTGACGCAACGGGGCTTGCCGCATCCGTGGCTGGTGGGATGGTCCTTTGGAACCGAACTCGCCCTCAAATATGGGCGCGAACACGCCATTGATGGTGCCATCCTGTTATCGCCGCCGCTGCATCGCGCGTCCGCGGAGGAAGTGGCGGCGTGGGCCGGGCAGCCACGTTCGCTCATCGCGGTCATTCCTGAGTTGGATGACTACCTGCGGCCAGCAGAAGCCCGAGAGCGTTTTGCAAGTGTTCCTCAGGCGAAGCTCGTTGAGGTCACCGGTGGAAAACACCTGTGGGTTGGTGAGAGCCAAACCAAGCGTGTTCTTGACGAAATTGTTGCGGCCGTGAATCCGAGTGCGCTGCCTCTGCCGGAGCTGTGGAACGAATAGCGAAAGAACGGGGCGCCGTGAAAAAGGGGAGCGCGCCTAGTTTTCTTCTTGTGCCGGTATCACGATCTCTTTTATCACCAAGATGATGGATGCGGCGATCGGAATGGCGACGAGAGCGCCAAGGATTCCCAAAAGGGTTCCGCCGGCGAGCGCCGCGATTACGACGATGGAACCGGGCACGGCAACGGCCTTGTTCATAATGCGCGGACTAATGACGTATGCCTCAATCTGCATGTAAATCAGATAGTAAATAAGGGCAACCAAAGCGGTCTGCGGTGATGCCAAGATCAGCTGCCCGAGAACGATGATGGTTGAGGCTAAGACCGTTCCAATCAGGGGAATCAGAGCGAGGATGAAGGCGAGGAACGCAAAGACAAGGGCAGCTTGGCCACCAATGATCGTGAGCAAAATGAAGGTCAAGACACCGTTGAGGAGTGCCAGGGCGATTTGGCCCACGAC
>CANEXL010000143.1 GCA_947443745.1 Microbacteriaceae bacterium
CGGCCGATCTGGGCGCGGATGTCGTCTATGGCGAATTTGCGACCATCGTTCAGTTCTCCACCGAGTTTTGTACCAAATGCCCGGCCACCCGTATGCTCCTCACCCGCATCGCGGGCGAGACGGCCGGTGTGTTGCACGTCGATGTTGATGTGACCCAGCGCCAGGACCTCACCCAACGTTTCAACATCATGCAAACCCCCACCACGCTCGTGCTCGATGACAGCGGTGCCATTGCCGCTCGCATCGGCGGAGCCCCCCGACCCGACGCGGTAAAGACTGCGCTCGGCATTGCCCTCAGGAGAGATCATGGCCACTACGTCATCTAACGCGCAGTCATCCAATTCGAAGTCATCTAGCAAACCCAACCCGCTCGCGGCAGCGCCCGGAACCTCGGGCATCGACCCTCGTGGCCCCCGCTTCGGTGCAACGCTGACCCTCATCACGTTGACCGCCGACATCATCTTGTTGCTGGTCGGCCCGCAGCTGTCGACCGCGAACTCGATTGTGGCGAACCTGGCCACGCCAGCATCCATTTTGTTGTTGCTCATCGTTATCGTGTTTGCCATTGGCGCCTTCGCCGGAATTGCCAAGCACCCCTATGGAGCGATTTTCAAGAAGTTCATTCGCCCGAACCTGAGTGCTCCCACCGAACTTGAGAACCCCAAGCCCCCCACTTTTGCGCAACTCATTGGCTTCGTCATTACTCTCGTGGGCCTCGTGCTGGCCTTGTTGGGCCTCACTACGGGGGCGTTTATCGCTGTGGCCTTTGCCTTTATCGCGGCCTTCTTGAACTCGGTCTTCGGCTACTGCCTCGGCTGCCAGATCTACGTGTTGCTGGTTCGCGCCGGTATCCTCGGACGAGGAAGCGCAACCGTCTAACCCTCAGCTTTATTGAGAGCGAGCCACGGTTGCCTCCCCCAAATTGGAGGTAAGCGTGGCTTCATCACTTTCTGTACTCATTGCCGGTGGCACCGGACTCGTCGGCCGCGAACTCACCGACCAACTCGAGTCCGCCGGTCACATCGTGCACACCCTGACGCGCTCAGCTGACATTGCCGCGACCGAATCGCGCACCTACGTCTGGCATCCCGGCGTGATGCCCCTGAATCTCGACGAGCTGGGGACCTTCGACGCCATCATCAACCTGGCTGGCTCCTCTATCAGCAAAATGCCGTGGACTACCAAGCGCCGGGCCGCGATTCTGCACTCTCGTCTGGCCTCCACCAACACGATTACCGAGGCCATCGCCGCCTCCAGCCGCCCTCCGCTTGTTCTGCTCAATGGATCAGCGGTCGGCTTCTACGGCAATCGCGGTGAGGAAACCCTCACGGAGGTTTCGTCGCACGGCGCAGGATTCTTGCCTGACGTTGTCGTTGCGTGGGAGGCCGCGGCCAAGGCAGCCCCGAAAGGCGTTCGCGTCGTTCTCCTGCGAACGGGCCTCGTTCTCTCCTCCACCGGTGGCGCCCTCGGCCCTCTGCGTCTGCTCACCAAGGTCGGGATCGCTGGCCCTCTCGCCGGTGGAAAAGCCTGGAGGCCATGGATTAGCCTGCGCGATGAGGTGCGGGCGATCATTCACCTTCTCACCTCAGACGTGTGGGGTCCGGTGAACCTCGTCGGGCCGCAGCCGGAGACATCCGGAACTGTTATGCACGTGCTCGCGGAGCGCCTAAAGCGCCCCTTCTGGCTCCCAGCTCCCGGTTTCGCCATTACGGCACTGCTCGGCCAAGCTGGTCGCGAACTGCTGCTCTCGAGTCAACGCATCCAGCCGACAGTCCTTCTGGCAGACGGCTTCACTTTTCTCGATGCCACCGTGGGAAGCGCCATCGACGCGACGCTCCCCTCAGCGAAGGCTCCCAAGTAGGCCGCCGCAAGACCCTCAGTTTCTTGTCACGCGATGCGCCCAGTACCGTTGAGTCATGGGTGTACGCGTTGAAAAAATTGACCTCCCGGGAATTGGAGTTCGTCACGATGTCGTGACCTCCAGTGGCCGGCATATCGGTGTCCTCAGCCACCGCAGCGGCGAGCGCGAGTTGGCTGTGTATGACAAGACTGATCCGGATGCGATCATTGCGTCCGTCCCGCTCTCGGGCGATGAGGCGGCCGCGCTGTCTGACCTCCTCGGCCACGCGGCTTTGCTCAGTCAGTTGTCGGGCCTTGGCGGTGCCGTCGGACTCTTTACCGAACATATTCGGTTGCCCTCTGACTCGCGGTATTTGGATCGCGCCCTCGGCGACACGAAAGCGCGCACCAAAACGGGCGTCTCCATTGTCGCCATTTTGCGCGGGCAGACTGTCATTGCTTCCCCGACTCCTGGGGAGATTCTTCACGAGGATGACTTGATTGTGGCCGTCGGCACGCGACCGGGACTCGACGCGCTCGACAAACTTCTCGCGCACAGCCAGGTCTAGAAGGATGGACCACGAGACCCTCTTGCTGATTGAGGTCGGGGCACTGCTCCTCGGCCTTTCTCTGCTGGGGCGCGTGGCCTCTCGCTTTGGGCAGTCGCCCATCCCGTTGTACATGACCGCCGGGCTGGCGTTCGGCGCAGGCGGTATTTTTCCGCTTTCGGCCAGTAGCGACTTTTTGGCCACCGGCTCGGAACTGGGTGTCGTCTTGTTGCTCCTGCTGCTGGGGCTGGAGTATTCCCCTCAGGAACTGATGGGAAACCTGAAGTCCTCCGCGCGAGCCGGAATCTGGGATGCCATTCTCAATGCTCTGCCCGGCGCCGCCTTCGCCCTGCTCATGGGCTGGGGACCTGTCGCTGCTCTTGCCATGGCCGGTGTCACCTGGATTTCCTCCTCCGGCGTGATCGCCAAAGTTCTGCGTGATCTTGGGCGCCTGGGTAACCGCGAGACGCCCGTCATCTTGTCGGTGTTGGTCATTGAAGACTTGGCCATGGCGTTCTATCTGCCCGTTCTCTCCGCCGTCGTCATTGGGGCCAGCCTGTTGCAGGGCTCCATCACGGTCGCCGTGGCTGTCGGTTCCGTCTGCTTAGTTCTCTACCTCGCCGTGCGCCACGGAAAAAAGCTCTCCCGCATCTTTACGCCCAACCATCCCGAGTCCCTGCTCCTGGGCGTTCTCGGGCTTGCCATGCTCGTAGCTGGACTAGCTGCTCAGGTGCAGGTCTCCAGCGCTGTCGGAGCCTTCCTCGTGGGAATTGCCCTCTCGGGTCAGGTCGCCCAGAATGCCGAAAAGCTTCTCCGGCCCCTGCGTGACCTCTTTGCCGCGATCTTTTTCGTCTTCTTCGGCTTCACCACCAACCCGGCCGACATTCCGTCGGTCATCTTGCCCGCTGTCATCTTGGCGATTGTCACGATGTCAACCAAGGTTCTGACAGGTTACTTTGCGGCGAGACGGGCCGGTATTGGTCGTCCCGGTCGCTGGCGTACGGGGCTGGCCTTGACTCCCCGTGGCGAGTTCTCCATCATCATTGCCGCCCTCGCCGTGACCGCGGGGGTGGAGCCCATGATTGCGCCCCTGGCGGCCACCTACATGCTCGTCACCGTCATCGTGGGACCACTGTTGGCCCGCCTCACCGATACCAGCTGGTTCAAGGAACGGATGCGCGTGCTGGCTGAACGGGCCGAGGCAAAAGCGAACGCACACGTTACAGAGTCGCAAAACGCTGCCGATGGAACGACAGACAATGCGCCGGTCACCACGTCCTGAAACGGGCAAACCGACGCATTCGAAATCCTTTGGCTAGGGAACGAGGACGGCGCGACCCCGCAGTGTCCCGGCCTTGAGCCGCTCGTACACTCCCGGCCCCTCCTCGAGCGTGAACTGCTCGTGGGTGACGGAAATTCTGCCCGCGTGGGCGAGGGCGATGATCTCAACGAGTTCGGGAATCGACCCCCAATGCGGGGTGCGTACAGTGGCGTCATACGCGGTTGCACCAAACCCCATTGGTAGCATGCCTCCACCCAGACCAATGATGTGAAGGTCGCCTTCGGGGCCGAGTAATTTTGCGGCTATCTCAACGGTCCCCTGTGAGCCGACAAAGTCGAAGACAGCAGTC
>CANEXL010000144.1 GCA_947443745.1 Microbacteriaceae bacterium
GGCCGTTGAAACAACGCGGTAGTGCGACGAGTTAGGGAGACCCCAGGAAGCCAAAAGTTCGTAGGTGCCCGACTGGGTGGCAATCGGCGCATCCGCCCAGGCACCAATGCCATGCACGAGCATGCGCAGAGGACGAGCCGCAGTCTTGGTTGGATCCTTTTGGCGCAGCGATCCGCTGGCGGCATTGCGCGGGTTGGCGAAGACCTTCTCTCCGGCGAGCGCGAGCTCCGCGTTGAGCTTTCGGAAAGCCTCGACGGGGAAGAAGATTTCACCGCGAACTTCAACGAGCGGCGGATGCCCGCTCCCGGCCAGCATGTGCGGGATGCCCTCGATGGTGCGCACGTTATCGGTGACATCCTCACCGACGACTCCGTCGCCGCGGGTGGCCGCCGTGATGAGCACACCGTTCTCGTAGCGCAGGTTGATGGCAAGGCCATCGATCTTCATCTCACACAAGAAGTTCACGGCGCGACCGCAGTCTCGCTCGACCTTCTCGGCCCACGCGATGAACTGTTCGGCGGAAAACACATTGTCGAGACTCATCATGCGTGCGGCATGCGTCACGGGGCTAAAGGCTGAGGAGACTCCCCCGCCGACAGAGAGCGTTGGACTATCTTGCCCCTGCAGCTCGGGGTAGGTGAGCTCGAGTTCCTCAAGCCGGGCGATCAGACCGTCATACTCCAGATCGGAGATGAGGCTTTCGTCGCGCTCGTAATACGCGTCACGAGCATTCTGAATCTTTTCGGTGAGCTCTTGAGCCTCACTGGCGGCCGCCTCGAAAGACGGGAGGCTCACAGCAGCAAGCCTGTCATCATGCGGAAACCCGCTCGACGGCACTGATGGTGCGCGCAATGGTGACCTGGCCGAGAACGCGGGTACCGATGTAGATGACGGCGGTCTGGCCGGGCGACACCATGTTCAGCGGAGAGTCGGGAGTGAGCACGAGTTCGTCACCGATGAGTTGCGCCATGGCGGGCACGGGATCGGCGTGGGCGCGCACCTGCATGTGGCACGCGAAAGCTTCGGTCGGGTTTGCGGGGGCAATACCGGCCCACGTGAAGGATGTTCCGGCCAGCTCGCGCAGATCCAGAGCCTCCTTGGGACCGACAACGAGCGTGTTGGTCTTGGGGCGAACTTCAAGAACGAAGCGGGGACGACCATCGGGAGTGGGGATGCCAATTCCGACACCCTTACGCTGACCGATCGTGAAGCTGTGGGTGCCTTCGTGGCCACCGAGGCGGTTGCCGTCCACATCCACAATGTCACCGGGAGAGACACCAAGACGCTCATCGAGCCAGCCCTTGGTGTCACCATCGGGGATGAAGCAGATGTCGTGGCTATCGGGCTTCTGCGCCACGGTCAGACCGCGCGCCTCGGCCTCGAGACGAATCTCGGCCTTGGACGGGGTATCCCCCAGCGGGAACATGGAATGCGCAATCTGGTCGGCGGTGAGCACCCCCAGAACGTAAGACTGGTCTTTGGCCCAGGCACTAGCGCGGTGCAGCTCGAGGTTGCCATCCTCATCGGTCAAGACCTTGGCGTAATGCCCCGTGCAGACAGCATCGAAGCCCAGGGCGATGGCCTTCTCCATGAGGGCCGAAAACTTGATCTTCTCGTTGCAGCGCATGCAGGGGTTGGGGGTGCGACCGGCCTCATATTCGGCAACGAAGTCATCGACAACATCCGTCTTGAAACGCTCGGAAAAGTCCCACACGTAATACGGGATTCCCAGCAGATTGGCGGCGCGCTGGGCATCCATCGAGTCTTCAATGGTGCAACACCCGCGAGCACCGGTGCGCAGCGTGCCCGGGTTGCGGCTCAGCGCCAAGTGCACACCCACCACCTCGTGCCCTGCATCTACCGCGCGCGCAGCAGCGACGGCGGAATCAACCCCACCACTCATTGCCGCTAAAACTCGCATGTTTCTAGTTTAAGCCTGACTCTGCCTGAGTGCCTTGCCAGTTGAGGTGATTAGAGTGGCCAAACATTCGAAACCGACATCACGTGGCACCTGCGCCGGGTGAGGAAGAGAGCCGACATGTCCCAGCTAGGAAAACTCATCTTTGGCGACCGGAGTGACCCGAGTGTGCAACTTCTCGAAATCTTTGGAGAAGGCCACGGGGAGGTCGTGCCCAATTCTGTAGGGCCCGCCATCACGTGGGGTCACGGTGTTATTGAGGCCGCGGGAGTCACCCCCGACCAACAGCTTCTGACAATCAAAGCCCTGCGCGATGCCGAACCGCGCCTTGACCTGAGGCCCGCAACGCACCTCGCCAAGCTTTTGCTGATTGCCTAGGCCCTCAGCGCCGAGAGCTCCCAACGAAGTCTTCAGCACGAACAATTCAGAACGAAGAACGAACGCCTAAGCAGTTAGGCCGGCAGTATGGGCCCGCTCGTGCGCCAGGGGAAGGGCAGCCAAGAGCGCGTCGAGGTCATCCTGCGTCGTCGTATGCCCCAACGTAATGCGCAGCGCGCTGGACGCGGTAGCCATATCGTTGCCCATGGCCAGCAACACGTGGGATGCCTGGGTCACGCCCGCCTGACATGCGGAGCCGGTCGAGACAGAGACACCCTTTTCATCCAGCAGATACAGCAGCGAGTCGCTCTGGCACCCGGGAAAAGTGATGTTGATGTTGTTATCGAGTCGATTGACCCGATCGCCTTGAACAGAGGCATCAGGAATAACGTTCAGGATGCGTGCAATCGTCGCATCTCGCAAAACGGTGAGGCGTGCAACTTCATTCTCGCGCTCACGGTCGGATTCCTGGGCTGCGGCAGCAAAAGACGCTGCGGCCGGGGCATCTTGGGTTCCACTGCGCAACCCGCGTTGCTGTCCCCCGCCGTGAATCAGCGGTGAGAGCGAAACCGTGCGGGAGACCACGACGGCCCCCACACCCGAGACGGCACCGATCTTGTGGCCTGAGAGGCTCAGAGCGACGAGCCCGGAGGTGGCGCGCTGGGCGGCCGCGATGGCATCCGCTTCGTTATCAAAGGATTTCTTGACCGTGGGCTCCGAGCCGGTGGCCAGGCGCAGACCGTGAAAATCGATCACCTCATGGCCGTAGGCGGCAATGGCATCAACATGCAGGGGAACGCCGGCCTCGACACACAGTGCCGCTACCTCGGCAACGGGGGCAATCGTGCCCACCTCGTTATTGGCCCACATCATGGTGACCAGCGCGATGTCCGAAGGGTCGGCGAGCGCCGCCCGCAGCAGGTCAAGGCGAACCCGCCCCGTGGAATCGAGCGGAATCCAGTCGAGCACAGCGCCCTCGTGTTTCTCGAGCCATAAGACGGTATCGAGAGTGGCGTGGTGCTCCCCCTCAGGCAACACAATCCGCAACCGGGAATGCTCAGCCGCACCACGCGACCGAAAGAGCCCCGTAATCGCGAGGTTCACGGATTCGGTGCCCCCGGATGTCAGCACAACCTCAATGGGGTCACACCCCAGGCTGGCGGCGAGTACCTCGCGGGCGTCTTCCACAATGCGGCGCGCATCCTGTCCGTGGCGATGCACCGAAGAAGGATTACCTGTGGCATCAAGCGCGTCAATCATGGCCGTGCGCGCGCTCGCTCGAAGCGGGGTCGAAGCCGCATGATCGAGGTACACAGACACGAAAACTCTTTTCACGACACACAGGGATTGGCGGCACATTTCGGCAACGGAAATATGGCCGTAACGGACGTGACTATTCTAAATCGAGTGAGTGTGTCTTCTACTTTTCGTGATCTCGGTGTTCGGCTAACAAAGTCCGGCGGCGAGATTCGTGTGTTCTCTGCGAACGCGCAGGGAATTGACGTTCTCATCTATGAGCAGCCGGGCAGCAACCACGTCACCGACCGGGTTGGTCTGCAGAAGTCCGCCACGGGACTGTGGGCTGCGCAGACGGAACACCTGAAGGTGGGCGCGGAGTACGCCCTTGTCGCCTGGGGGCCTTCTGGTGCGGCCGATTCCTTCAGCCCCGAAGCACTCCTCGTTGATCCCTACGCCAA
>CANEXL010000145.1 GCA_947443745.1 Microbacteriaceae bacterium
GGGGTCATCACCGTTGACATGCCAGATGGGTGCCTGGATGGGCTTGGCAACATCCGTGGAATACACGGACGTGCGCGACTCCTGAGGGGGAGTCGTGAATCCAACCTGGTTGTTGATGACGATGTGCATGGTTCCGCCGATGCGGTACCCACGCAACTGTGACATCTGCAGACCTTCGAAGACGACACCTTGACCGGCCATCGCGGCGTCGCCGTGGATGAGCACGGGAAGCGTCGTGAACGTTCCGATGGGCTTCAAGTCTTGCTTTGCCCGCACGATTCCCTGAAGGACCGAGTTGGAAGCTTCGAGGTGCGAAGGGTTCGCGGCCAACGAGACGGGGAGTTGCTTGCCGCTGGGGGAGGTGAAGACACCTTCGGTGCCGAGGTGGTACTTGACGTCACCGGAGCCCTGAACGGTGCGAGGGTCTTGCGTGCCCTCGAACTCGCGGAAAATCTGGCCGTAGGTCTTGCCGGCAATGTTGGTAAGAACGTTCAGGCGACCGCGGTGAGCCATGCCGATGCCGACACCGTCGAGGTCGGCATTGGCCGATTCCTGAAGCACGGCATCCAGCAATGCAATCGTGGACTCGCCACCCTCAAGGCTGAAGCGCTTCTGCCCGACGTACTTGGTTTGCAGGAACGTCTCGAAGGCTTCGGACTCGTTGAGCTTGGAGAGAATGCGCATCTGGTCGTCGTGACCAGGCTTCTCGTAAGGAATCTCAACGTGCTGTTGGATCCACTTGCGCTGTTCGGGATCCTGAATGTGCATGTACTCGAGCCCGATGGTGCGGCAGTAGGAGTCGCGCAGGATTCCCAAGATTTTTCGCAGTGGCAGGGTCTTGGTGCCGCCGAGGCCACCGGTGACGAACTCACGATCCAGGTCCCAGAAGGTCAGACCATGGTTTTCGATTTCGAGGTCGGGATGCGAACGCTGCAGGTATTCCAGCGGGTCAATGTCGGCCATGAGGTGGCCACGAACCCGGTACGCGTTGATGAGTTCTTGAACACGAGCCGACTTGTCAACCGCTGAGCTCTTGTCGACGTTGATGTCGTTGGCCCACTTGACGGGAACGTACGGGATGCGCAGAGCGGCGAAGATTTCTTCGTAGAAATTCCGTTGACCGATAAGGCATTCGTGCACGATTTTAAGGAACTCGCCCGAGCCGGCACCCTGAATAACGCGGTGGTCATAGGTGCTGGTTAGTGTGATGATCTTGCCAATACCGAGCTTGGAAAGCGTGTGCTCACTCGCTCCCTGGAACTCGGCTGGGTACTCAAGAGCGCCGGCACCGATGATGCAGCCCTGACCGCGCATGAGGCGAGGAACGGAGTGAACCGTGCCGATGCCACCGGGGTTGGTGAGGGACATCGTGATGCCCTGAAAATCATCCGCGGCAAGCTTGTTATTGCGAGCCTTGGCTACCAAGTCTTCGTAAGCGGCGAGAAACTCGCCAAAGGTCATGGTGTCGGCGCGCTTGATGCCGGGAACCATGAGGGCACGGGTGCCATCCGGCTTGGGCACGTCGACGGCGAGGCCGAGCGTGACGTGCGCGGGGGAGACAACGGCGGGCTTGCCATCAACCTCGTCGTAGAAGACGTTCTGGCTGGGGAACTCTTTGAGCGCCTTGACCAGTGCCCAGCCGAGGATGTGGGTGAAGGAAACCTTGCCGCCACGGCTGCGCTTGAGGTGGTTGTTGATCACGATGCGGTTATCGATCAGCAATTTGGCGGGGATGCTGCGAACGCTGGTCGCGGTGGGGATGGACAGTGACGCATCCATGTTGGTGGCAAGTGCTTTTGCCATGCCCTTGAGGATGGTGGTGACGTCTTGCTGTTCGGATGCCGCGGCGCTGAAATCGGGAGCAACGACGGGGGCTTCAGCCGGGATGGGTGCGGCCTGAGCGGGGCGCGACGTTGTTGTCGCAATGGGCTGCGTGGGAGGGGCGGCCGAAGTGATCGACTCCGTTGCTGGCGCTGGCGACGCGGTGGGCGTCGGTGTGGCGGCGGGAGCAGCGGATGTGCTGGCAGACGTCCCTGAGGTAACAGGAGTGTCCGTCGCGGGAGTGGCAAACCCGGAGCGTGCCGAGTACTTCTCCAGCGTGGGCCACCAACTCTCATCGACCGACTTTTTGTCGACGATGTAGCGTTCGTACAGCTCTTCGACCAGCCATTCGTTAGCACCGAATTCGTCTGATGCTTGGCCTATTTCCGTCTGGTTCGACACAGCGCTGTCGCCCACTCTCCGTTGATTGTTCTTTACGCACACGGGCGGTTACATCGCCCAGAATGTCCGTCTTCCAGCCTAAACCCAAATGGTGTTGTCGAAAGTGTATGCAGAGGGGCGAAAACGGCCAATGTGAGTTTTCAACTGTGGCATATTCATCGGCCGACACCGGAGACTTCGTTATGATTTGCTTCAAGGACGTTAGAGGGCACCGATGACATCGAGAAGAGTGGCCTGGAGTTCTTTTTGGTTCTCGAGAGAAAAGTTTGGGGTGGTGAGGCCTTCATGAGCACCCAGACTTTTAGTTTCATGCTGAAGACCTACGCTGGTGACCTTGAATCGGCCAAGCGGCTCATAACGAGCTTTCGCAAACACAATGTCGACGAACTCACACTCCATGTCGTCGTTCCGAGTGAGGACATGGCTTTGTTCGCTCCGCTCGCCGACGCGAAAATTGCGGTGATCGCCGAGGACACGGTTCCCGTCAGAATGGCGACATCTGATGTCAACGGAATTCGCCCGGGCTACATCAATCAAGAATTGGTCAAACTTGCATTCTTTCGCCTTGCATTGACGGATGCTTATCTATGCCTGGATTCAGACGCTGTCTTCTTGAATGACTTCACTTTGAGGGACTTTCTGCACTCCTCCGGATCCCCGTATACCGTGCTCGTGGAAGATAGAGAGCTCCACTCAAACCCTGCCTATTTTGAGGAACACTGGGAAGGCCGCGGCGTAAAGCTCGAGAAAATAAGAGACTATCTTGGGCTCTCACCCTCGAACACGTATTTGACCTGCCATGGTTTTCAAATTATGCAGTCCTCCGTTTTGGAGCGTTTGAACGCTGAAATATTGGTACCTCGCGGACTCGACTTCCTGGATCTGTTGGAAATTTCGCCCTATGAGTTCAGTTGGTACAACTACTTCTTACAGGGTGCCGAAATTCCGGTCTTCGTTAGGGAACCCTATTTTCGAGTAATTCATGGTGGTCAACAGTTCGCATTGGAGCGGATGGCTGGATTTTCGGAGGAGGACTGGACCCGGGGGTATCTGGGACTTGTGCTGAACTCTAACTTCCAACACACACCTAATCCGATTGCCTATGACAGCTGGGCACCGCTTGTAATGGCCATGTACGCAAGGCCATCGTTTCTCTTTGCCGTCTGGGGAAGAGTGACATTGGCGCTCATAATTTCGGCCGGCAGGATCCCAGCGTCTTTTGCGCTTCGGATCCTGAGGCGCCAGCGATAATTCAGGTTCTCGTTGAGTAAGCTGAAGGGGTAATGGACGACTCTTCGCCTGCTCATAAACGCATGACCACTGTGCCCGCCACCTCGATTCGGGGAGGTCGCGCACATGTGGTCTGAGTGGATTTATTTTGGCGTCGGTGTGATTCTCACCATCGGCACGGGCTTCTTCGTTGCAGCAGAGTTTGCTTTGGTGAACCTTGACCGGCCTGAACTCGAGGCGCGTCGCGAACGTGGCGAGCGCGGTCTGGGGCTCACAATTTCGGCGCTGAAGATTACGTCGACGCATCTTTCGAGCGCACAGTTGGGAATCACGCTCACAACGCTCCTCACGGGGTTCACTATGGAGCCGGCAATCAGCTCGCTCCTTGGCGTTCCTCTATCTGCCTGGGGGCTCTCCAGTGGTGCGGTGACGGCCATTGCGGCCACGCTCGCCATTGTTTTAGCGACAACCCTTTCGATGATCGTCGGCGAGCTCATCCCCAAAAACTTTGCCCTGGCGATTCCCGAAC
>CANEXL010000146.1 GCA_947443745.1 Microbacteriaceae bacterium
CCCCCCACGCCCATGTCGACAGGCGCAACGCCCCACGCATCCGTCATGGCAGCACGAGCCGCGACGGCAGCCGTACCGCTTGTGTCAGCCAAGAAGGGCTCCCCCGTGCTCAGATCAGAGATGACCGGCACAACGCCCCAGGGAGCGTGAGAAAGAATATGAGCCGTAACAGCGTTGGCGGCGTCGACGGCGGTTTGCCCGGGCGCCACCCGCACGCTGACACGAACCGACACCTCTGGTAAAAGCGTGTTGGACGCGTTATTGACGTTGGGCGCATCGATTCCCGTGACGGTAACGGAGGGTTGATTCCAGATGCGATTCAGGAATGTACCCGCCCCGAGGGGGCTGATGGCATCGAGCAATCCCGACTCCGCACGCAATTGCGCTTCGTCGTACTCAGGAGTCTTTGGAGACTGAGAAGTGAGGCCGTCGATGGCCACCGATCCGTCGGCGTTATGGAGGGTCGCGAGCAGCTGAATCATGGCGAGCATCGCATCCGGAACCACGCCCCCAAACATGCCCGAATGAAGGGCATGGTCGAGGGTGCGGACCGTGAGCTTGAACGTTACGTTTCCGCGCAGGCTGACAGTGAGCGCAGGAACCGTTTCACTCCAGTTACCCGAGTCTGCAACGATGATGATGTCGGATGCCAACAGCTCACGATGGTCCTTCAGAAAGTTCTGGAATGACGGCGAACCGAATTCCTCTTCCCCTTCGACATACAGAACGATTCCGAGATCAACATCGCCGGAAAGCTCTGTCAGTGCCCGAAGAGACGCGATGTGGGACATGATTCCGGCCTTGTCATCGGCGGCACCTCGGCCAAACATGCGATCGCCCACAATGACGGGCTCAAACGGGGTGGTCTTCCAGTCGGCGTCAGCTCCAGGAGGTTGAACGTCGTGGTGGGCGTAGAGCAGTACGGTGGGGCGACCGTTCGTCGCGGCGCGGCGCGCAACGACGGCGGGTTGGCCGAGCCCGGTGCCATCGTTTTTCTCGGACTGCAGGATGTCCACCGAATCGAAGAAGGAGAGGCCGGTCGCCAAAGCGGCGACAGCTTCGCTGCTGAGCTGCACCTGCGCCGAGTCAAAGGAACTCCACGAGACCGACGGGATGCGCACAAGCGAGGCGAGCTCCTCAAGGATGGCATCGAGGTCCCGGGCAATCAGGGCGGCAACGTTCTCTACGGCAACGGTCTTCGTGTCAGCAGTTTCAGGGCTCATGTTGGTAATCTTAGGCAGGTACTTTACGAACAAGGGAACTCACGTGGCACAAGGAAAATCGCAGTCCGAACGTAACTCTGACGAGAGCGCTGCGTCAGAGACGTCCAAGGGACACGCCACCCCGACGCGCAAGGTTCGTGAGGCTGCCAATCAGCGCCCCCTCGTGTCTTCTGACCGCAAGGGTGCCTCCAAGGAATATCGTGCCCAGCAGGCCGAGGCACGCAACCGTGCCCGCATCGGCATGGCCGCTGGCGAAGAGAAGTACCTTCCCATTCGTGACCGCGGCGCCCAAAAGCGTTACGCCCGCGACTACGTTGACGCTCGCTACAACGTGGGTGAACTGATGGTTCCGTTCATGTTCTTGGTCATCATCATGACGTTCCTGCCCGACCAGAACATTGCCCAGCTCGGCATTTTGACACTGTGGGGCTTCTTCTTCGTCGCCATCATTGATGTCTTGGTCGTTACCGTCTTGCTTCGCCGTCGCATCGACGCCAAGTTCGGCGAAGGCACCATGGAGCGTGGCGTTCGCTGGTACGCGGCCATGCGCACCCTGCAGATGCGTCAGCTTCGTTTGCCCAAGCCCCAGGTCAAGCGACGCCAGTTTCCTCAATAGGGGCAGAAGACTTCCCGTCGTGAGCAGGACCCGCTGCGACCGTGCGTTTAGCGGTTCGGGCTCCGGCTCCGGCTATGGCTATGGCTATGGCTATGCGGACATTGTGGAGCGGATGCGAGCAAGACCGCGATTAATCTCCCGCGCCCACGCGGGTCCGCGATAGATAAACGCCGTGTATCCCTGGACGAGTGTTGCCCCGGCATCAACTCGTTCCTGGACATCGGCCGCGTTTTCGATGCCGCCGACAGAAATAACACATAATTCCGCAGGAACAACGCTCCGGATGACCGTCAGCACTTCCAGCGAACGCGCCGCGAGGGGTGCGCCGGAGAGTCCGCCGGCTCCGGCTGCCTCAACGTCTGCCGCGCTGGCTTTCAGCCCCTCCCTAGACAACGTCGTGTTTGTCGCAATAATGCCATCTAGACCGAGTCGAACGACGAGCTCGGAAATGCGCACGACCTCGTCATTGGTGAGGTCGGGGGCAATCTTGACCAGCAGGGGTGTCGCTCCGCACTCGGCTTTCACAGCGGTCAGCAACGGCTCGAGCTGATCAAGTTCTTGCAAACCGCGTAGCCCCGGCGTATTAGGCGACGAAACATTCACGACGAGGTAGTCCGCCAGCGGAGCTAACAGGCGCGTACTGATCAGGTAATCTGCGGTCGCGTCTTCCACAGCAACGACGCGACTCTTGCCAATGTTCACGCCAATGACAGGCCGATTGCGGCGGGCACGAAGCTTCATCAACCTCGGAACAGCCGCTCGGGCTCCCCCATTATTGAACCCCATGCGGTTGATGACGGCGCGATCGCTGACGAGGCGGAACAGTCGGGGACGAGGATTTCCCGGCTGGGGAACAGCGGTCAACGTTCCCACTTCAATGTGCCCGAATCCCAAGGCCCCCAGCCCCGACACGAGCGTGACATCCTTATCGAAACCCGCAGCAACGCCGAAAGGCGAGTCAAAGTGGAGCCCGAGCGCCTGAACGTGCAGAGACGCTCCGGCATGCGTCGCTCCTCTTTTGAGCGAGCGAAAGACGGGGAGGCCGGCTCCCTTGATGACAATGGCTCCCAGGTGGTGGGCGTGCTCGGGATCAAACTTTTTCAACACCAGGGAAAACAGCGCGGCGTAGGCACGGGAGCCTCGAGCTTGAGCTGAAGTTAGCGAGGCAAGGTAGCTCACGCGTCTGCTCCCGAGGCTGCTCATGAGGCAGCGTCCGCCGAATCTGACTGAGCACGGGCATGCTGCAGGCGCAGATCCGTTATCGCCATCTCAAAATCCTCCAGAGACTCAAAGCCCTGATAAACGCTCGCAAAGCGAAGGTAGGCAACCTCGTCGAGATCGCGCAGCGAAGGCAGGATAGCCAAACCAATCTCGTTGGCCTCAATCTGGGAAGCACCCGTGGCCCGAATCGTTTCCTCAACTTTTTGCGCCAAGCCGGCCAGATCTGCATCGGTTACGGGACGCCCCTGGCAGGCCTTGCGTACACCGGAGACAACCTTCTCGCGGCTAAAAGGTTCGATGACTCCCGAGCGCTTGATGACACTCAGGCTGGCAGTTTCGGTCGTGGAGAAACGACCGCCGCACTCGGGGCACTGGCGGCGGCGGCGAATAGAGAGTCCGTCATCGGAGGTGCGGGAGTCGATGACGCGAGAGTCAGAGTGGCGGCAGAAGGGACAAAACATGAGCGCTCAGCTTTCAGTTCTTGGGAAGAGTGAATCGGGCGTCGACAGCGTCGCCGTGCGCGGGAAGGTCTTCGTCGTCGGAGAGGCGGCGAATGCCCGCTGCGACAACACCGAGGGCATCTTTGTCGTACTGAATAACCTGCTGGGCACGCAGGAACGTATACGCGCCCAGGCCGGCAGAAAACAGTGCCTGACCG
>CANEXL010000147.1 GCA_947443745.1 Microbacteriaceae bacterium
AACGGGTACCTCAAGGCAACCTCACACCGCGTCATCTCCCCGGCCGAAGGAGAAGACCGAATCTCTCTTCCGTTTTTCTACGGTCCACGGTTGGACGCCGAAATCGACCTCATTGATATCGCGCCAGAGTTTATGGCGGCCTCTCTCGGCGTCACCCAAGACCCCGGCAACATCATGCATTCCCTCTTTGGGCAGAACTGGCTGAAAAGCCGGGTTCGCGCACATCCCAACGTTGTGGATGCCCATCACCCGCACCTGCGCCGTTCTGCCTAGAAAAGAAAAGGCGCCTCTTCCCTAGCTGGGGAGAGGCGCCTTTTCTTTGGAGAAAAACTACTTCTGGGTACGGCTCACAAGCTTCCACGCAGCGGGAAGAAGGGCTCCCGCAACAACGGCCTTGAGAATGTCACCGGGAACGAAAGGCAGCAAGCCCGACTGCAGGGTTGCTCCCAGGTCATTGGGGTAGCCCAGCTGACCAAGAGCCACGGAGAGCCACGGAAGACCAACGGCGTAAATGACGACGGTCCCCGCAAGGAACGCGACGCCAGCGCCAACGATCTTGCGGTCCCATGAGCGCTGCGCGAGCCAACCGGTGAGGATTGCGGCCAAAACGAATCCCACAAGGTATCCACCGGTGGGGCCAGCGATGACGTGCCATCCAGCCGAACCTTCCGTGAAGATGGGGAGACCAATGGCACCAAGGGCAATGTACAAGACCATAGAAAGAGCACCACGAAGCGCGCCCAATGTTGTTCCCACGAGGAGAACGGCAAAGGTCTGACCCGTGATGGGAACAGGCCACATAGGAATAACGATCTGGGCAGCCCCAGCCGTCAGAG
This sequence comes from Microbacteriaceae bacterium, assembly GCA_947443745.1. Classification (GTDB taxonomy): domain Bacteria; phylum Actinomycetota; class Actinomycetes; order Actinomycetales; family Microbacteriaceae; genus Alpinimonas. Next base: position 837 of record CANEXL010000147.1, read on the forward strand.
CGGCTCCGGCAACAACCATGGTGATGTTCGCAGCAATGCTTCGAGCACCGATGCTGTCAACAAGTACGGATCGCGCGGGCGCGAGAGTCACATTCGACACGTTTCTCCTTCTAAAGAAATGGGGGGTATTTGGCCAGTGCTCAACACACACTTCACCTAGGTTTTATACTAGAGGAGCCCCCGACAACTCGGGCTTAGCAATCGCGTCACAAAAGATCGGGTATTTCTGTGCTCAACGTCCAAGACCTTGAGCTTCGCGTAGGCGCTCGTGTTCTCATGCAGAACGTGTCGTTCCGCGTCTCCAACGGGGACAAAATCGGCCTTGTGGGTCGAAATGGTGCGGGTAAGACCACACTCACCAAAACATTAGCCGGGGACCTTCAGCCCTCTGGCGGTTCCATCGAACGCATGGGCGAAATCGGCTACCTTCCGCAGGATCCCCGCTCCGGCAACCCTGAAGACCTTGCGCGCACCCGCATCCTCGATGCTCGTGGCCTCGGAACCCTCGTGTTGGGCATGCGTGAGGCGACCGATGGCATGGCCAGTAGTGACCCTAAAGTCAGCGAAAAGGCGATGAAGGTCTACGGCGATCTTTCCGATCGCTTCATGGCGCTCGGTGGGTATGCCGCTGAGGCAGAGGCCGCGTCGATCGCCAGCAACTTGAGCTTGCCTGACCGCATCCTGGATCAGCCCCTCAGTACTCTCTCTGGTGGTCAGCGCCGCCGAATCGAACTGGCACGCATTCTCTTCTCCGGTGCCGAGACCATGCTTCTCGATGAGCCCACCAACCACCTCGATGCCGACAGCGTCGTCTGGTTGCGCGAGTTCTTGAAGGGCTACAAGGGCGGCCTGATCGTGATCAGTCACGACGTCGAACTCGTGGGTGACACCGTCAACCGCGTGTTCTATCTCGATGCGAACCGCCAAGTCATCGATATCTACAACATGAATTGGAAGAACTACCAGCGTCAACGCGAAACCGATGAACAACGTCGCAAGCGTGAGCGCACCAACGCTGAACGTCAGGCAACGACGCTGCAGACCCAAGCGGCCAAGATGGGTGCTCGAGCGTCTGGCGCCGTTGCGGCAAAGCAGATGGTAAAGCGTGCCGAGACTCTCATGGCCGGTCTGGATGACGTGCGCGCCACCGACCGCGTCGCCAAGCTGCGCTTTCCCGATCCCGCGCCCTGTGGCAAGACACCGCTTATGGCCACGGATCTATCGCGCAGCTACGGCTCCCTCGAGATCTTTACCGCCGTGGATCTCGCCATCGACCGCGGTTCCAAGGTCGTCATTCTGGGCTTCAACGGTGCCGGAAAGACAACCCTGCTCCGCATCCTGGCGGGGGTCGACAAACCAGACACCGGCGTACTTATCCCCGGTTTCGGCCTGAAAATCGGGTACTACGCGCAGGAACACGAAACCCTCGATGTCAAGCGTTCCGTGCTGGAGAACATGGTGAGTGCGTCACCGCATCTCACCGAGATGGAGGCGCGCCGCGTATTGGGTTCGTTCCTGTTCACCGGCGACGATTCCCAGAAGCCCGCCGGCGTTCTTTCCGGTGGAGAAAAGACGCGTCTGGCGTTGGCGATGCTCGTTGTCTCGAGCGCAAACCTGTTGCTCCTCGATGAGCCCACCAACAACTTGGACCCCGTGAGTCGTGAAGAAATTCTGGGCGCGTTGGCCTCTTACAAGGGTGCGGTCGTTCTCGTCAGCCACGATGAGGGAGCCGTCGAGGCGCTCAACCCCGAGCGTGTGCTGATCTTGCCGGACGGCGTCGAGGACCACTGGAACAAAGACTACTTCGACCTCATTGGGCTCGAGTAAGGCTTTTCGAGCCTCACGGGGTTTCGTCCGTGCGAACCGTCCGTTCGTCAGGAGGGTTAGTCCTTCAGATCCATCATTTCGTCTTCAATTTGGGCATCTGAGGGACGACGGCGGGCATTTTTCGCCTTCACACCGGCATTGCGCGCGATTTCTTTCGGATCGTCGGCGTTGCGAATGCGCCACTCGTTGCGAACGGCCCATCCCAGTCCAATGAAGCCCATAATGCCAAACAGAAGCCACTGGAACGCGTAGCTCATGTGGGGTCCCTCATCGAGCTGCGGTCGCTGAACCGCCGCCGGGGGAGCCTGGGTCGGTTCCGGTGACTCTGACTTCATGAGGCCGTAGGCCCCGGTGTACGTGGGTTCACCGATGATGCCCGCTATCAAGGGGAGCTCAATTGTCGAGACTTGACCGGGGATGGCGCCGCGACCAAAGATGCTGGGTTCACCGGCCTTCAGACGGGCCACGACCGTGACCTCTCCGCTGGGAGCAGTGGGAATGTGATCCGGAGCATCCTGGGACTGGCCCGTGGGAAGCCATCCGCGATCCACAATGAAGATATCGCCGGATGGCAGGCGCAGTGGCGTCAACACTTCGAAGCCTGGCGCACCGTCTCGGGGTCGACCGCGCACCAGAAGCTGCTCCTCGACAAGATACGTTCCGGTTACCGTTACCGGCAACCACTTGTCGTTCTCGTTGAACCCCGCGAGCGAGGGGAGTGATGCTGTGAGGGCAACCGGCTCGGCATCAAAGTTGTTCAGAATGCGGGCAATCTCGGTGCGGGCCTCTTCAAGTCGCGCAAACTGCCACGTTCCCAAGGCAACACAGGCAATCGCAAAGATGACCGTCACGCTCAAGTACACGAGCCAGCGCTTGGTGAAGACCAGTTTAAGCCATGGTGCATTCATGAAGCGACATCCAACGGTTCAATGGCGGCGGGAAAGGATCGTGACGTCAAGAACTCGAAGAGAAATTGCTCGTGCTCCGAACAGGCTAGCCAAATCGTGCGACGATCGGCCGCATGAATCTT
>CANEXL010000148.1 GCA_947443745.1 Microbacteriaceae bacterium
CCTTCGAACTCAAGGGCGGCGTCGAGGCCGGTAAGGCATTCGTCGACAACCTGACGCTGTTCAGCCACCTCGCCAACATCGGTGATGTCCGTAGCCTCGTGATTCACCCCGCGTCGACCACGCACTCGCAGCTCACTCCAGAGCAGCAGCTGACGTCGGGCGTCACTCCTGGTCTCGTTCGTCTCTCTGTGGGCATCGAGAACATTGCGGACATCACGGCCGATCTTGAGACCGGTTTGGCTGCTGCGGGAGCCGTTTCCTAGCACTGGATCTCACGACGTAACTGACGTACCACGAGCCGGTGGGTGCGCATCCGGGGGGATGTGGCACTCGCCGGCTTTTTTTGTGCCTGGTTTGTCGGCATCCTCCAGAGGATTCTTCTTTTCGCCGGGGACGGCCGATACCCTGAAGACACCACAACGTCAGGGGTCCCATGTCTGAGAAACACGTCACCGCGCAGCTCGTCACCACGGAGCTCACCGGTCACATTTTGCACATCACGCTGAACCGTCCCGAAAAACTGAATGCGGCGAACCGTCAGTTATTGGCCGAACTCAGCGAGGCGTTTAGCGAAATCGATGCAAACCCTGAGGTTCGTGTTGCGGTGGTCTCCGCTGTTGGGCCGCACTTCACAGCGGGGCTAGATCTGGGGGATATTTTTGGAGGCGCCTCGGCAGGCGATTCAGGGGGCGCCACGGCTGCCGACCGCGCTTCGAACCTGAGGATCATTCCCGAGGGTTCGACCGACCCGTGGGGCGTTCAGACCGCTCCGGTGAGCAAGCCCGTCGTCGTTGCCGTGAGCGGAATTTGCTTCACGCTCGGTGTCGAGTTGATCCTGGCGGCCGACATTGCTGTTGCGGATGTCACGACCACGTTTGGACAGATTGAAGTGTCTCGCGGCATCCTTCCCTTCGGCGGAGCAACCACGCGCTTTCCCGCCCGGGTCGGCTGGGGTAATGCCATGCGGTGGCTCCTAACCGGGGACACATTCGATGCCGCCGAAGCGCACCGGATCGGGCTCGTGCAAGAGCTCGTCCCGGCCGGCGAGCATTTCGAACGGGCAATGACGATTGCACGCTCCATCGCCGCCCAAGCTCCGCTGGCAGTTCAGGCAACGATGGCCAACGCCCGCCTTGCCGCGCGCGCCACGGAAGCTGAATCTCTCGGCCAGCTCAACGACACTCTCGCCTCCCTCGCCACAACGAAGGATTTTGCCGCCGGGATGGCCGCCTTTGCCACCCGCTCGACACCTACGTTTGACGGTCGTTAGCCTTCAGGTTCTCTCCTGCCGAGCACTTACGTGACGGTCCCTGCCATAGGCTTAAGGAACAATGGACTGGCAAAATTCTGAGGACACCGTTCCGTCGAGTTTCATCACCGACGAGCAGGTGCGCTCCATCGCGGGCAAACCATCAGCGACCGGTGCCTGGCGCGACGGCGACCCGGTCGGTCATCGTGAGTTTGCCAACCTTGGTCCCTTTGACTTCGAGGGCGGCGGAAGCCTCCCCCACGTGCGCATCGCCTATGAAACCTGGGGCACTCTCTCCCCTGCTAAAGACAACGCCATCCTGGTTCTCCATGCCCTCACGGGCGACAGCCACGTCTCCGGCGACTCCGGTAAGGGTCACACCACCGGCGGTTGGTGGAACGAGATTCTCGGCCCTGGCCTCGCAATCGATACGGATGAATACTTCGTGGTTGCCCCTAACGTCTTGGGTGGTTGCCAAGGAAGCACCGGGCCGGCATCTCTGGCGCCCGATGGTTGCGAGTGGGGTTCACGCTTTCCGTACACGACCATCCGGGATCAGACGCGCGCCCAAGCACACCTCTCGGACATCATCGGTGTCGAAAAGTGGGCGGCCGTTGTGGGTGGATCCATGGGCGGAATGCATGCCCTCGAGTGGGGCGCAATGTATCCCGATCGCGTCGAACGGCTCGCGATTATCGCGGCTCCCGCTGCCACAAGCGCGGACGAGATTGCTCTCAACACCGTGCAGATTGAAGCGATCCTGCTTGACCCTGGATTTCGGGCCGGCCACTATTACGAGTCGGTCGATGGCGATGGCCCTCATCGCGGTCTTGCTCTCGCTCGGCGGATCTCTTTTCAGAACTTTCGCACCCCGCACGAGCTGAATGAACGGTTCGACCGGAGTTCGCAAAGTGATATCAGCCCTCTGGGCCGCGGCGGGCGCTTTGCTGTTGCGAGCTATCTCGACTTTCACGGCAACAAGTTCACCCGACGCTTTGACGCCAACAGCTACGTCACCCTTGTTGAGGCAATGAACTCGCACGACCTCGGACGTGGTCGTGGCTCCGTCGAGGATGCACTCGAATCGATCACGGCCCGCACGCTCATCGTGGGCATCGACTCTGACCGTTTCTTTCCCCTGCCGGGGCAACAACGGATCGCTCGCCACCTGCCCGGCAACATCGACGGCGACGTTCCCGCCATCCTAGAATCCGACTTCGGCCACGACGCGTTTCTTATCGAGTCCGATTTCATCGGGGCTCAGTTGCGACGGCTTCTGAGCGCCTCAGGCACATCGCGCAAGACTACCTAGCGAAGAGAAAACCGACGCTCGGCAACGGCTTGATGTCTGACCTCGCGTTGGCGCGCGTCAAAACGCAGGCGCACGACCATCACAATCGCATACCCCAACAGCGCGAACTCGAGAATATTTCGCACGCTCAGCAAGGCCACGAGCCATGGGTTGAGATTGAGGAGCTCGAGATACAGGTATGGGTAAAAGCCTTGCGTGAGAACGGCGATCACGAGCGTGATGAAGGCCGGGATCTGAAAGCGCCGCCGGTCAATAATCAGGCCGAAGACAATCGGAACGGCGAGCCACCCAATGTATTGCGGGGAACCCACCTTGTTGAACGCAATGAGGGCGGTTGTCATTGCCAGGGCAAGGGGGCCCAGGATGCGCAGGGGCACCGCACCATGACGCTTGGCATCGAGCCCAAGCCACAAAACGAGAATGGCGATGACGATGAGAACCACCGTGGAGAACTGCGCCACACCATCCGTGCCGGTGCCGCGCACCTGAAACGTTAGGAGCGCCTGGTCGTAATAGACCGCGAATCCCGGAACGCGGGCAGTTGCCATCCAGACATAGAACGTGGAGACGGGGGCTTCGACCTGCAGCCCACGCCCAGTTTGCTGCGTGAGGAAACTCAGGACATTACCGCCGGCGCCCAAGACCAAGGCAATCCCGGCCACGACGGCGGACGTTACGGCGGCATGGGTCACCACACGAGTGCGCTGGCGACCGGCAACCCAGAGCGTGGCGACAAGCGCAGCGGGCCAGACTTTGATCCAAGCCGCGACGGTCAGAAGCGTCGAAGCGACAGCGGGCCGCGAAATAGCGAAAACCACACCCATCATTGCGATCGGGGTTGCTATGGAGTCAATGCGCGACACCGCGACCGGACCAAGGCACAAAAGGAATGCGAGCCACCACCATGCGGCCGTCGTTCGAACGGCGTCGGGCAGCGTCGCCACGCTGAAACGACGAACACTTTGAGCGCCTGCCCGTGACCATGATCCAATGAGCAGGCTGAATGCCGCAGCATCGATGAGCACAACGAGAACGATCCACGCGTAGGGATACGTTGCTCCGGCTACGAGTCCCCCCAGTGTCGGAATAACGATGGGCACGAAC
>CANEXL010000149.1 GCA_947443745.1 Microbacteriaceae bacterium
ATACCTCGACTGGGTCGAGAAGAACCAGGGCAGCTAGGCGTCGCTGGCGATAGCTAGGCCGGGTCGGCGGCGTCCATCAGGTGCGCGAAGAGGGCATCCAGTTCGGAGCGGAGAATCTTGCCGGCAGCGTTGCGCGGGATGGCATCCGTTGTGACATACACCGACGGATACCGTGTGGGGTAGAGCCGGCGCATTTCTGCATCAATGAACGCCAGGTCGAGCGAGGCATCCCCCACGATGGCGACGGCCAGTCGCGGCGAACTCGCCAGGCTCTCGAAGACAAACGCAGCGGCATCCAGCACGCCGGGCAGCGCCATCACTGCACGGTCAATCTCCAGCGGGTCCAGCTTGACCCCGCCCACGTTGAGAACCTCATCGGTTCGCCCCGCCAACATGAGCTGCCCGTCGGCGGTGAGGGAGCCACGGTCACCCGGATAGAACCAGCCATCTCGAAAAGCGAGGGCGGTCGCGGCGGGGTCACGAAAGTATCCCTTGACCAAGTCGAAGGACTTATACCGAATGAGTCCGGTAACGCCCGGGGCCACGGCAGTATCGTTTTCGTCGACGATGTCGATGGATACTCCGGGGTTAGGCCGACCCACAATGCGCGGGTCCTCCCCCGGCATGACGACACGATTGGTGAGGGCGCCACCCTCCGTTGAGCCATACACGAGCCGAGCATCGACACCGAATTGTTCCCGGATAGTCTCGATGAGCCGATCACTTGGCGTACTGCCCACGATGATGACTCCTCGAATGGCGTCGGTGACGGCGACGGATGTGCTCTCATCCAGCCCGTGAAAGACATCGCACAGAGCTTCGATGCTGAGGGGTGACCCAAGGATGACGTTGATGCCATGTTCCACAATGAGGTGGGCTGCCCGCTCGTCAATCGTGTCGAGCAGAATGCGCGGCTTCGCAGTCGACAGATGGCCGATCGCGTGATAGAATGCGCCCATTGTTGGCGCTCCCAAGAGGTTCAGGTAGTCACCGGGCGTTGAAAACATGCCGCGATTGGCATTTCTCCAGGCGATGAGGCCGAGCGTGTAGCTCACAAGTTTGGGGGTGCCGGTCGTGCCGCTGGTGAGCACCAACCGCACCACGGCGTCATCGCCCGCAAAGGGCACGGGTTCATAGGCGTTGTCCTCCGCAGCCGCGCGAAGGATCCACTTTTGATCAATTACCAGCCGTGGCGTAGCGACGGATGGATCAGCCAGCGACGTGTCCGTGATCAGTAACGAGGCTCTCGCAAGATCGGCGTGTGATTCCTCCCAGACAGAGCAGGTCACCACCCCTTCGTGAAGCAAGGCCAGCGTGAGGAGCCATTCACGGTCGGCCGAGAGCTTGGTTGCCACAATGTCGCCGGCACGGATTCCGTTCTCGCGCAGAACGCCGGCAATATTGCGCGTTGCCGCCCGCAATTGCGCAAACGTGTACGTCGTCGAAGGAGTAACGAGGGCTATGGCCTCAGGGTTCGAACGGGCAGTCTCATCGAGAAAGCTGTACGGAGTTGTCGTGGGCATCGGAACCTTTCGCGCGCTAATTGCGGGCCCCCGAGGGGCGAATGATGACTCGAAAAAGCAAAGGGCTTAGCAATAGGATGTCAACAATACTCAAGCGGATTAGGGAGTGCCAAAAATGACAACATACGCGCGCTCCGCGCTGAGAACCCTCGCCGGCAGCGGTGTCATCGCCACGGCCCTTGTTGCGTTTACCGGCATTCCCGCCTTCGCCACACCCCTTGCGTCGTGCGACGGAGTCACCAGCACCCCGGCAACGGAAGGTGACCTCCGTGCCGCCATTGCCGGTGCCGACGCGGTGATCTGCGTTGACTCCGGAACCATTGACTTCTCTACCAGTGGGTCTTTGCCCACAGGCCCCATCGCGATTGAGCGTGATGTGACAATTATCGGCATCGGTGAGGTCATTTTCGAGGGCGGCGGTGACAGCAGTTTCCTCGCGACATCCGGAACCTCATCCTTTGATGTCACCGTTCAGAACATCACTTTCCAACATGGGTACGCGGCAAGTACGACGACAGGTAGCGCAATCGATTTTGCCAGCCAAGGTTTCCTCGCCGTGCAGGACAGCACATTCGCGAACAATGGGGGCTTGGGAGCAGCAATTGCCGGCATCACCCCAGCCGGTGATGGCATCGTTCAACCCGCCTTCATCGTGGATAACTCGCTCTTCGTCGACAACGGTTCAGCCGCCACCGCCGGACACGGCGGGGCCATCTTCGCCTATGGAGACCTCACGGTCACCAATTCAACGTTCCTTAACAACAGCGGAAGCGCGAACGGTGGAGCGATCACCGGTAACGCCGCCTTAACCGTGCAGGGAAACCTCTTCGAAGGCAACAGCGCCCACGACGGGGGTGGCGCGCTAGAGATAACGGGCGGCACAGGAGCCGTCGACATCTCAAACAACACTTTCCGCGGGAATATCGCCGGAACGAACGGTGGTGCCGTCGAGTTAAGGCACGACGCGACCTTCGCGGACAACACGTTTGTGGACAATATGGCAGGCGCGTCAGGGGATGCCCTGTTCACAAACAGCGGCGACAGCGTGTCTCTCTTCGCCAATATTTTTGCCTCGTCCACCGACGCAGTCACGGCACAGGTCAGCGAGGAAGCCCCGGACGGTGCCAGTCCCTATGCCGATCTTGGGGCCAACATTTCGACCTCTTCCGCGGATGCCGCCACGCTCAATAACTCCAACGCCATCGTCGGCCAGATCGGCGCGCACTATGCGTCAATTGGCCTGAGCGCCCTGGCCGACAACGGTGGGCCCACTCAGACCATGGCGCTGAACGCTGGATCGATAGCCATCGGTGCCGCAACTCCGGAAATTCGTCCTCTGGCCGCCGCCGACATCGTGGTCCCCACCGTCGACCAGCGTGGCTTTTCTCGTGGAGATGACACCACTGCCAGCGACGCGGGAGCGTTCCAACACGATCCGCCGGTCGAGCCAACCGAACTCCCGAACACAGGAGTGAGCCCCCTCGGGGCCTTGGCTCTCGGTGGAACCGCAGCGCTCATCGGTGCCGCGGCACTGGTGGCTGCGCGCCGCCGCCGTTCGGCCTAAGAAGGCCTCGCAAGAACCTTCTATTCGAAGAGGTCGGCGATGACGATCTTCGTCATCGAACGCATCGCCGTCCACGCGTAGGAAGATTTCACGGGGTCAGTGTTGCCGGTGTGCTCCCCGAACTGAACGGGGATGACCTGCCACGACAGCCCAAACTTGTCGGTCAACCAGCCGCACTGGCCGGGGGTTCCGCCGCGGATCAGTGCGTCCCAATAACGGTCGACCTCGTCCTGACCATCCACGCTCAGAAACAGGGATGACGCCGACGAAAAAGCTGGTGATCCCGGCCATCCCATAGCCATAATGTCGTACCCAAGAATGGAGAACTCGGCGCCCACCGTGAGGCCACCGGGCCCCGAACGGTCCGCCGAGTGCAACGAGAAGGAGTCAAAAACCTTGGCGTAAAAATCGAGGGCTTCCCCGAGGGTGCCGTCGAACCACAGGAATGTTTTCAGATGTGCCATGGAGAAAAGACTAGTGATGGCAGCAGACATTTCCCAACGTGCCGCCAGGATGACTAAATGCTGGCAGCGTCCGAGCCAGCCGACTC
>CANEXL010000150.1 GCA_947443745.1 Microbacteriaceae bacterium
AGTACTTGGCTACTTTCGAGCTGGGTCAGATCCGTGGCACTAAACAACCGGATGCCATCCTGCTGGTTTTGGAACCAGGCGACACCAGCACTATCAAACTGCATTCCGGCACTGGCACTTGCCGGGTAGGCACCCACCAGAGTCTCAACGCCATCCGTTGGATTGATCGTGTACACGCCCCCGGCGTTATAAGAGATGGCATACAACACGCCATCGATGGGGTTTATGTCGAAGCTAAAGAGGCCCAGCGCGGGCGCATCGCCCACAGGAATCATCTCGGCCGTGGCGAGGTTGACTGTATAAAAATCGTGATAATTCCCACTGGCATACGCCAACCCGGTCGCCGATATCGTCAACGCCAGAGGGTCCCGATAGGTGGTCGGTGTGCCTTCAAAAAATGCTCCGACTGGGGTTATGGATCCCGTGGCAGGATCAAACGTCGCGAGCGTTCGGTGGTCACCGGTGTTATCGATGACGTACGAAATCTTTGTCGTGACGTCGTAGTCACCGTTGTAGATACACGCACCCGGCACGGCAGTGGTGCCGCGACCCGCAATAGTTCCGCTCGCAACATCGACGAGACCAGCGGTCGTGGCAAAGTCCGATCCTCCGCAGGGAAAGACGAAGAGGGAGTCACCGACACTCGGAAGGCCGCGAAGGATCGGGGTAGGGAGGGCCTGCGCCGAACCAGCGGTACCCGCCACCATGACGGTGGCGATGACAAGCGCAAGAGTGATTTTTTTCATCAGGGATGTCCTTTAAAGGAGAGTGAATGACGCGGAGATCCCTGAACTAAAGAAGTCTAAGAAGTAGGGCTAAAGCTACCTACAGTTTTCGTGTTGGCCAAATAGCGCGGTTTACGACGAAGCCCGGCGGCGGCGAACCAGAAGCAGCCCTCCCGCGGCGAAGGAGAGCACAACTATTCCGCCAGCGTTCGCCACGACCGTTCCATCAGATCCCGTCGTAGCCAGTCTTTGCGGAATCCCCGACACCCCGGGGTCCACCGGAGGGTCAACGGGCGGTACGAAAACAGGCACGTACAGGAGTGCGTATATTGCCGGACTCTGTCCATCGATGGTGAGTGGTCCGGCCGCAACCGAGGTTCCTGCCATATCGGTCAGATCGGTTGCCGAAAAAAGGTACCCTCCCAGGTGATACCAGGCAACACCGTTGCTATCAATTTGAAAACCACAGATTCCGCCACCCGTCCACTCGCCCACCCGCGTTGATGTTCCATTCGTGGGGTCGATCGTGAAAACTCCGCCAGCACCGTAGTCCACGGCGTACAAGAGGCCATCAATCGGGTTGAAATCGAAGGAGTACGCGTCGCTGAGCCCAGTGTCAGCGATGTATGTCAATTCCGCCGTCACCACGTTGAGCGAGTAGAGAACGTGCCGGTTGACGATGGCGTAGGCCGCACCATCCGCAGCGATAGCGATTGATCGCACGTACGGATAGTTGGAAGGAGAACCCTCCCACATGGGAGCTATTGTCGTTATCGCCCCGGTCGCGGGATCGATCACCTGCAGAGTCTGACCGAAGATTTCGTTAATCAGATAGGCCTTGCCCGTCGTCGCGTCGTAGTCCCCACCGGTAAAACCGTCCCCTTCCACTCGCGGGGTAGCGAGACCAACGGCTGCGCCTGTCGTGACGTCAATGGAACCGCCATTGGAGCCAGAACCCGTATAGGTCATCGCAAGGAGGACGTCATCCGTCTTGGGCAGGGCGGCAACGGGCAACGCGTGAGCGGGGATGGCACAGGCAGCGATGACGGCGCCCGCGCCCGCAAGAATTCCCACGACTCGAAGGATGTTCTTCATGGGGGGTCCTTAAATGCTGGAGGATCAGGCGCGAGTGAAGCTAAAACTGCAAAGCAGGTTGGCTAAAATTATCATGAGCCGGCTCTGGACCGGTATTTTTCCCGAACTTCTTTGCGCTACACGCTCCGCCGTGGCATCCTAAAAGCATGAACTTCGATGGACCCACAATGCCAATGTTCGATTCCTCGTACGCGTGGTGGAACGGCGGCATCATTGCTGTCATCATTTTGTTCGCGGTCTGGAGCGTCGTCTGGAAGGGCTTTGCTCTTTACCGCGCCGGCGCGAACCGCAGCCCCGCGTGGTTCGTCTGCCTGCTGATTTTCAACACGCTCGGAATCCTCGAGATTCTGTACCTGTTCGTCTTCGGCAAGAAGAAGACCGTCGAAGCTCCCGTGTACCAGGCGCCACCGGCAAACTAGTTCTTCAGCGTGCCAATTCCGGGCACGAAACGGCCCACTCTGGCGGCATAACTTTTATATTCCGGATGCACGCCCATCAGCATCCGTTCTTCCCATCGTGATTTCAGGCTGAGCAACACGATGAGCGCGATGAAGACCAGAATGTGCCAGACGCTACCCCCGCGCAGTGCGAGACCCAGCCCGGCCGCGAGAAGTCCTGAGTAGATGGGATGGCGCACCAGCGCGTACAGTCCCGTCGTGCGCAGCGGAGCCCCCTCCTTGGGAACGGGCGTTGCCGTCGCGGCCTTTCCGAGAGCGACGAGGGAGAACAGCACAACCATGACGCCGCCGAGCATGAGGATCAGCGCGGAAATGGCGAGCCACTCGGGGGAGGGCCACAGTGTGCCGGTGGGCAGAATGACGAGTCCGATTAGCAGGATGAATTGCACCGCCACGAGCAGGTTGCCGCGGGTTTTGTCGCGCGTCAGGTTTCGATGTGAGCTGTCGTTCGACGTGCCGTTCATCTCGCTCATACCGACTCCTTAACTCTGTGCCTTCTCTTTGCGCGCCTTCAGGTGCGCGATAACCACCATACGGACTGCGATCACGACGAGGAAGGCCCCAAACAGGATGCCCGAGAGTGCGGGCGGAACGAGGAACGCGAGTGCCACTCCCCCGAGGGACGCGAGCACCGCGGCCGCTCCCACGATCAGCCCGTCGGTGAGCTTCACGAGCGAGGCTCGCAGGTTCGGGATCGATCCCGAGATGGCGGCCGGAATCATGGCCAACAACGACGTTCCCTTGGCGGTCAGGTCGCTCACGCCAAACAGTGCCATCAGCGCGGGAACCACGATGATGCCGCCACCGATACCAAACAGTCCGGATGCCACCCCCATCACCAGCCCCAACACGATCAGCGCGAGGATGGTCGGGACGTCGAGGGTGAGCGAGGCGTCGCGCGTGGGGATGGAGACCATGAGGCGCGCGGCGGCGAGAAGCATGACGGCGAAGAGCGTCCAGCGCAGCCACGTCAACGAAAGTCGCCGCAGGAGCCACGAGCCGACCGGAGCTCCGACAATTCCGCCGATGGCGATGAGTCCGGCGGCGGCAAAATTGATCTGGCCGCCGACGGCGTAGCCCATCGACCCCGCGAGCGCCGTGGGCGGGTTTCTCTCGGGACTTTTTGGCGTGGGTGGCGGGCTTGTCATGGTGCCGCTGCTGATGGCACTCGGGCACATGGATCAGCGGCGTGCCTCGGCAACCTCCCTCATTGCGATTGTGCCGACAGCATTGGTTGGCGCGATGGGCTACACCGTCGGCGGCCAGATCAATTTTGCCGCCGCCGGGCTCATCGCCATCGGCGGCATAGCGGGAGCTCCCGTCGGCTCGTGGCTCCTGCGGC
>CANEXL010000151.1 GCA_947443745.1 Microbacteriaceae bacterium
CCCTGGCGATTCCCGAACGCACGGCCAAAATCGTCATGCCCTTCCAGGTGCTCTTCACGACGGTTTTTCGCCCCGCCATTCGCCTCTTGAATCACACAGCGAATACGGTGTTGCGTTCCGTCGGTATCGAGCCCAAAGAGGAACTTTCGGGAGCACGTTCCCCCGAAGAGCTTGCCTCATTGGTGCGCCGTTCGGCTTTGGCAGGTCTGTTAGAAAAAGACACCGCCACGCTCCTCAGTCGCACGCTGGCTTTCAGCGAACGCACGGCATCCGATGTGATGACCCCGCGACTGCGTCTTGCCACACTGGAGCCCCAAGACTCAGCCCGGGCTGTTCTCGATCTAGCCCGCACCACGGGCTACTCCCGTTTTCCCGTTGTCGGCGACGAAGGGCTTGATGATGTTCGGGGCATTGTGCATGTCAAGAGCGCCATGGCAGTTCCTCGGGAGCGTCGTGCCGAAGTCCCTGTCTCGGCATTGCTTAGCGAGCCACTGCGGGTACCCGAAACAATGCCCCTGGATGCCCTCCTCACCGAACTCCGCGGCCGCGGCTTTCAGCTCGCCATTGTCGTCGATGAATATGGCGGCACCGCCGGCATTGCCACCCTGGAAGACCTCGTTGAGGAGCTCATTGGTGAAGTAAGCGATGAGCATGATCGCACCAAGGCTGGTGTCGTGGCCAGCCGCGACTTTCTCACGTTCCCGGGTAGCCTGCGTCCCGATGAGTTATTCGAGCGCGCGCACATCGAGGTTCCCGAAGAGGGCCCTTATGAGACTGTCGCTGGTTTTGTGATGAGCGAGCTTGGGCGCCTCCCGCAGGTTGATGACGAGGTTGCTGTCGAGGGCGGGGTGTTGAAAGTCGTACGTATGGATGGACGACGCATTGACCGCATCCGCTTCACGCCCGCCGCTGTGGAAATGGAGGGGCGCGATGTCTGATTATTCGGGGCTCGCCTGGCTCGTTGTGTTGCTGGCCATGAACGCGTTTTTCGTGGGGGCTGAGTTTGCCGTCATCTCCGCACGCCGCTCTCAGATTGAACCGTTGGCGCTCAAAGGCAAGCGAAGCGCCAAAACGGCCTTGTGGGCCATGGAGCACGTCAGCCTCATGTTGGCCACGAGCCAACTGGGCATCACCGTTTCTTCCCTCCTGATTCTGAACGTTTCGGAGCCAGCCATTCATCACCTCCTCGAGGTGTGGCTCGCACCAACCGGATGGTCCGATCCGCTCATCGGTGGAATCAGCTTCGGTGCTGCCCTTGTTATCGTGACGTTCTTGCATGTTGTGTTTGGTGAACTGATTCCCAAGAACGCCTCCTTCTCCGTTCCTGACAGGGCAGTGCTTCTTTTGGCTCCACCACTCGTGATTGTGGGTCGCGTCGTACGCCCCATCATCGTGGTCATGAACGCTATCGCCAACGCCGTCTTGCACCTTTTCAAAGTCGAGCCCAAAGATGAGGCAACGAGTGCTTTCACGCTAGAAGAAGTGGCCACGATTGTGTCGCACTCCACTCGTGAGGGCATGATCGAGGATTCGAACGGTGCGCTCAGCGCTGCCTTCGAATTCACGAACAAAAAGACCGCCGACATTCAAGTTCCCCTTAGCCAGCTCGTCAGCTTGCCGGAAGACGCGACGGTAGCCGACTTGGAACAAGCCGTGGCTAAGCACGGGTTCTCGCGTTATGTCATTCGGGGCGATGATGGCGACCCCGTTGGCTACGTCCACCTCAAAGACGTGCTGACGTATGACGATGACGTCTCGGAATTTGGAACCCACGCGGGTCCCATCAAGAGTAAGCGCATTCGCCAGCTTGCAACGATGTCGGAGACGACAGATCTCGAAGACGCGCTCGCGGAGCTTCAGCGTTCGGGCGTTCACCTTGCGCGAGTCGTCGACAGCGTCGGCAAAACAACCGGAGTGCTCTTCCTAGAAGACATTATCGAAGAGCTGGTCGGCGAAGTTCACGACGCCACGAGGCGCCGGGAGTACTAATCTGAGCCCCTTGCGAGGATTGACTAGGCGGTCGGCTTGGGCTTGGCTCGCAGGTACTGCGACGGCCAGTAGTCAATCTCTGCCCCGAGCTCGATGGCGGCCTTCAGCGCGAAGTGCGGATCGCGCAGCATTTCTCGGCCGATGAACACGGCGTCTGAGCGCCCGTCCTCCACGATTTCGTTGGCGAGCTCCGGTGTCGTGATGAGCCCCACCGCGGAGGTCGCGATGTGAGAATGCTGCTTCACAAAGTTTGCCAGAGGGACCTGGTAGCCCGGACCCACTGGAATCTTGACGCCGGTAACGTTGCCGCCGCTGGAAACATCGAAGAGGTCGGCGCCGGCGGCGTGTGCCCAGTCTGCGACCTTGGCCGTTTCGGCTTCATTCCAACCGCCGTCGACCCAGTCTGTCGCAGAGACGCGAACGAAGAGGGCGATGCCCTCACCGATGGTTTCGCGAACGCGCGTGACGATGCGCAGGAGTAACCGAGCACGGCTCTCCAAGGGTCCGCCGTATTCATCCGTGCGCAGGTTGCTCAGGGGCGAAAGGAACTGGTGAATCAGGTATCCGTGCGCACCATGCAACTCAATGACGGTGAAGCCGGCTTCGACAGAGCGACGGGCAGCCTCAGCCCAGGTCTCCACGAGAGCGTCAATGTCGGCGATGCTCAACTCATCGGCGGGGAGGTAGCCATCGAATGCGGTGGCGGAAGCCGAAACGGTCTGCCACCCACCTTCTTGATCGGGCACGGTGCCTTGAGCCCCAGGGAAATTCCAATCGGCGTAAATCGAGGCCTTGCGCCCCGCATGGCCGAGTTGAATTCCGGCCACGGCGCCCTGCGAGGTGATGAAGTCGACAATTGGCTTCCAGGCATCGCGTTGCTCGTCATTCCAGATTCCCGTGTCTTCAGGAGAAATGCGACCAATTGCTTCGACAGCGGTGGACTCCGTCATAACCAGACCGGCGCCACCGACGGCCATCGAACCGAGGTGCACAGTGTGCCAGGGAGTGGGCACCCCATCGCGTTTTTCGACGGAGTACTGGCACATGGGCGAGACCCACAGGCGATTGCGAAAAGTGATGTCACGAATGACAAAGGGCGTAAACAATGCTGGTTGGCTCATACTTACAAACTATCGTTGAACCTATGAACTCGTCACATGATTCGGTGCTGTGGGATACCAGAAGTGCCGCACCCTTCATCGGTGTTCCCAGCGCGTTGGACACCAAATACTCGCGCGGCGTTCTCGGCGTAGTGACCGGCTCGACACGGTACCCCGGTGCCGCCGTCCTGAGCGTCGAGGCCGCTCATCGCGCAGGAATTGGCATGGTTCGCTACATCGGTCCTCGACGGGCCACCGACTTCGTGCTTTCCCGACGCCCCGAAACGGTCGCTGTTGACGGGCGCGTCCAGGCGTGGCTTGTGGGCTCTGGCATGGATGCCGACACTCGCTCCCATAAAGAACTTGTGCGTCTGCAACACGCTTTTCAGAGCGGATGCCCCCTCGTGGTCGACGCTGGAGCTCTTGACCTAGCACCCACGGCTCGCGGCCCGGTTGTCGTCACTCCGCACGCGCGCGAACTCTCTTTGCTCATGCTGTCTC
>CANEXL010000152.1 GCA_947443745.1 Microbacteriaceae bacterium
ATGTCAACGGTGATGACCCCGAGGCCGTCGTTCGCGTGGCCCGTCAGGCATTTGCCTTCCGCCAGAAGTTTAAAAAGGATGTCGTCATTGACCTCATCTGTTACCGCCGCCGCGGTCACAATGAGGGTGACGATCCCTCGATGACGCAGCCACTGATGTACAACCTGATCGAGGCCAAGCGCTCCGTACGACGCCTCTACACGGAATCACTCGTGGGTCGTGGCGACATCACTCAGGAGGAGTTCGACGCCGCTCAGGCCGACTTCCAGGGTCAGCTCGAGCAGGCCTTCTCTGAGACCCACGCCGCTCAGACCGGGTCGACAGCGGTCGTCGCTGGCCAAGAGGGCGTCTCGTCGCCTCCGGCTCTTCAGAATGAAGTTTCCGCGCCCGTCACCACCGGAGTCGACGTCTCTGTCATTCACTCCATTGGTGACGCGTTCAATAACGTTCCCGAAGGCTTCACCGTGCACAACAAGCTCCAGCAGCTGTTAGCCAAGCGCCTGGAGATGAGTCGTGAAGGCTCGATCGACTGGGGCTTTGGAGAACTGTTGGCCTTTGGCTCGCTGCTCCTTGAGGGCACTCCCGTTCGCCTTACCGGGCAGGATGTTCGCCGCGGCACCTTCGTGCAGCGTCACGCCGTCTTCCACGACCGTGAGAACGGTCAGGAATGGTTGCCGCTGATGAACCTCAGCGACCAGCAGGGTCGTCTGTGGATCTACGACTCTCTGCTGAGCGAGTACGCGGTTCTTGGTTACGAATACGGCTATTCGGTAGAAAGCGAGAAAGCTCTCGTTCTCTGGGAAGCCCAGTTTGGTGACTTCGCCAACGGCGCCCAGACCATCATCGATGAGTTTGTCTCCTCGGCCGAGCAGAAGTGGGGCCAGCAGTCCTCGCTCGTCATGCTTCTCCCGCACGGCTACGAGGGTCAAGGCCCCGACCACTCCTCCGCTCGCATCGAGCGCTTCCTGCAGTTGTGCGCCGAGAACAACATGGTGGTGGCTCGCCCATCGACGCCGGCCTCGTACTTCCACTTGTTGCGTCGCCAGGCATACTCCACGCCGCGCAAGCCGCTGATTGTTTTCACACCGAAAGCAATGTTGCGACTACGAGCCGCCTCGAGCCCCGTCGAGGACTTCACCACGGGAACGTTCCAGCCTGTATTGGATGACCCTCGCCAGATTGATCGCGCCGCTGTTGCTCGCGTCATCATCACGGCCGGAAAGCCGTATCACGACCTCGTGGCCGAGCTGGAAAAGACGCCCAACGACAAGATTGCCGTTGTTCGTCTCGAGCAGTTCTACCCGGCACCCATGGAACAGCTCAACGAGATCATCGCAACCTACCCGAATGCCGAGCTCGTCTGGTTCCAGGATGAGCCCGCGAACCAGGGCGCGTGGCCGTACATCCTCCTTGAGGTTGCTCCCATGCTTCCCGGTCGCACGATTCGCAACGTCTCGCGCCCCTCGGCAGCATCACCAGCCGCGGGATCGTCAAAGCGTCACGCAATCGAAGCCGCCGAGATTCTGTCGCGGGCGCTCAACCTCAACTAGCGCCGATCTGCGACGTTCGCACAATACAGAAGCGGCCGAGTCCCTCAGGGGATTCGGCCGCTTCTGTATTTTCGTTCGGGAGAGAACGAACAAATTCTTAGTGCGCCTGCATGCTCCGCAGCTTCAGCAGAACTTCGTTGCGTAAGTCCTCGGGAGCCGTCTCGTCACACGCGCGCTGAACAGCCTCGGTGAGTACCTGGCCGACGCGGAGCTCGTCGGAGCAGTCGACGCAGTTCGCCATGTGCTCGCGGATATCCGCGGCCTCGGTGCTGCACAGTTCGTTGTGAAGGTACTCTTCGAGGGCCTTCTTGGCTTTGTCACATCCGCAGTCAGTCATTGTCTGCTCCTGTCTTTTTCTGCAGGCCAATTCCCTGCTCACGTGCGTAGTCGGCAAGTTGTTCGCGCAAGAGTCGGCGGCCTCGGTGCAGGCGACTCATGACGGTGCCGGTGGGGGTTTCCATAATGTCGGCGACCTCTTGATACGAGTAGCCCTCAACATCAACAAGGTAAACGGCGATACGAAAGTCTTCGGGGAGTGCCTGAAGAGCATCTTTCACAGCGTTGGAGGGGAGGTGGTCAATCGCCTCAGCCTCGGCTGAACGACTCGACATGGCCGTGCGACTCTCAGCGTCGCCGAGCTGCCAGTCTTCCAAGTCATCGAGCGGGGCATAGAAGGGCTGCTTCTGCTGCTTGCGATACTGGTTGATGTACGTGTTCTCAAGAATGCGGTGCAACCACGCCTTGAGATTCGTGCCCTGCTCGTACTGATCGAAAGCGGCAAACGCTTTCAAATACGTCTCTTGAACGAGGTCATTGGCATCTACCCGGTTCGACGTTTTGCGCATGGCGTGCGCGTACAACTTATCGATGTACTGCATGGCCTGCTCTTCAAAGAGCACACTCTTGGCCGACGGCGTAGGTAAGGATGACATCGGCTCCAAGCTTACGCGAGGCCGCTCAAGCGTTGATACTGCTGATTGCATGTGCGAATGACCTTCCCGTGTCTCAAACCTAGATAACCTAGAACGGATGCTGACCTCTCCTTATTCCCGCCCCGAGTTTGATCCCTACAACGTGAACGATGTTCCGGATTCTGACGCGGGAAACTGGCATGCCCCAACCCCCGTTTCTCCGGTCGATGCGACGCTGTCCCTTCCGGGGTCGAAATCCCTGACCAATCGGGAATTAGTGCTTGCCGCGTTGGCCGATGGCGTGTCCGTTTTGCGGGCACCATTGCACTCTCGGGACAGCAGTTTGATGGTTGAAGCCCTCCGTTCGTTGGGCACCACCATCGAGGAGATTCCGGGAGCCGGCAGTTTTGGCCCGGACTGGAAGATCACCCCGGGCGAACTGTTTGGCAGCACCACCATTGATTGCGGTCTGGCCGGTACGGTTATGCGTTTCTTGCCCCCCGTCGCCGCCCTGGCCCTCGGCCCCACCACGTTTGACGGTGACGAAGGGGCGCGTCGGCGCCCCATGGCCACCACCATCTCGTCGCTGAAGGCTCTCGGAGGCGACGTTGCCGACGAGGGTCGCGGCGCCCTTCCCTTCACCGTTCATGGCACGGGTCACGTGATCGGCGGCGCTCTCACCATCGACGCCAGCAGCTCCAGTCAGTTCGTTTCTGGCCTCCTCCTGGCCGCCGCTCGCTTCGATATCGGAATCGATCTGACCCACTCCGGAGAGCGCCTTCCGAGCCTTCCCCACATTGAAATGACCATCGAGGTTCTCAAAAACCGTGGGGTCACAGTCGAGTCCCCCGAGGTCGGCCGCTGGATTGTGCACCCCTCCCCCATCGCCGCTTTCGACGTTGACATTGAACCCGACCTTTCCAACGCGGCACCCTTCCTTGCCGCGGCTCTGGTCACCGGCGGCTCGGTCACCATCACCGGTTGGCCCGCCGCCACCACGCAGGTGGGCAACGACCTGCTCGACCTCCTCCCCCTGTTCGGCGCCACCGTCACCCGCGACAGCGGTAACGTCACGGTGTCTGGTGCGACGGATGCCGACGGAGTGCCCGCCATCAACGG
>CANEXL010000153.1 GCA_947443745.1 Microbacteriaceae bacterium
CGACGACGAGCCCCGGCGCCGCCACGGTGTTTGTGGGAATGTTCGCCGACTGCCAGAACTGGGCACCGCCGCCTGCTTCAACAGATTCTCGAAGGCTAGGAGTGATGACACCGTTGGTCAGCTCGGGACTCGTGAAGTTTTGCGGCGCGGTCAGGCTTGCCTCCTGATTGGGGGCGCGATACACGGCGATCAGCCCGCTGGAAGTAGCGTCACGGATGGCCGTGCGCGCAGCATTCATGACCGCTTGAACGGAGGCGCGGTCGGTGGCATCCGAGGAATCAAAAATGCGTTGAGCGGCGATCTGGGCGCGCTGGGACTCCCCTAAGACCTGATCGAGGCGCGACGCAAACAGGTCGTTACTAATACTGAAGGACATGTAGACGCCGACCAGGATGATGGCAACGCCGGACATCCCCATCGAAATAATGACGGTTCGAAACTGCAACGAACGCCGCCATTGGCGAGTTGCCCGAGCCGGCAACCTCACCCAATCGACGTGCGCGAGGCGGGCCCAAAACGCGTTCATGAACGGATCAGACGACGCTTCCGGCGCGATAGCCAATGCCGCGAACGGTCGTCACAATCGTCGGGTTATCGGCATCGTGCTCAATCTTGCTGCGCAGGCGCTGCACGTGCACATTCACCAGTCGCGTGTCAGCCTTGTACTGGTAGCCCCACACCTGCTCCAGCAACATTTCACGGGTGAAGACCTGAGCAGGCTTGGATGCGAGCGCGGCGAGAAGGTCAAACTCCAAGGGCGTCAGCGAAATGCGCACACCCGCGCGGGTGACCTCATGCCCCGAAATATCGACAACGACATCGCCAATATTCAAAATCTGAGCCGACGTAATCTGTGTCGGGCGAAGGCGGGTACGAATGCGGGCAATCAGTTCTTTGGGATTAAAGGGCTTGACCATGTAGTCATCGGCCCCCGCTTCGAGGCCAGCCACAATATCCGTCGCATCTGTCTTGGCCGTCAACATGATGATGGGAACACCCGATTCGGCGCGAATCTGCTCGCACACCTCAATGCCGTCAATGCCCGGCAACATGAGGTCAAGCAGAACAAGGTCGGGAGAGGAAGCATGAAACGCTGCGAGCGCGCCTGAGCCATCGGCACAGAAGCTGGGTTCGAAGCCTTCACTGCGCAACACGATACCGACCATTTCGGCCAGCGCCGAATCATCGTCAACGACGAGAATACGTGTAGTCATGCGGGTCTCCTCGCGGGTCGTCTTCGGCGACGCAATGCCGTGGCATCAAGAGTAGCCCAGAGTCTTCGCCGCGGGATATCCGCCACCACGAAGGCTCTGAGCCACGTGAGCGCGGTAGGCCTAGTAACGGTAGTGATCTACCTTGTAAGGGCCCGCGACAGGAACGCCAATGTAGGCGGCTTGAGCGCTGGTGAGTTGAGTGAGCTCGACGCCGAGGGCATCGAGGTGCAAACGTGCCACCTTCTCATCAAGGTGCTTGGGCAGCACGTAGACGCCGATGGGGTAGTTCTCGGCGCGAACGTAGAGCTCCATTTGGGCCAGAACCTGGTTGGCAAACGAGTTGCTCATGACGAAGGAGGGGTGACCGGTGGCATTGCCCAAGTTCATCAGGCGACCCTCACTCAGGATGAGGATACTGCGCCCGTGCGGCAGGATCCACTCGTGAACCTGAGGCTTTATCTCGACCTTGGTGACACCCGCGAGAGACTCGAGGCCTGCCATGTCGATTTCGTTGTCAAAGTGACCCACGTTGGCCACAATGGCTTGGTGCTTCATGGCGAGCAGGTGCTCCACGGTGATGACGTCTTTGTTGCCGGTGGTGGTGACAAAGATGTCGACCTGGCCAATGACGTTTTCGAGGCGCGCGACCTGGAAGCCGTCCATGGCTGCCTGCAATGCACAGATGGGGTCAATCTCGCTGACGATGACGCGAGCACCCTGACCACGAAGGGCCTCGGCGGAGCCCTTGCCGACGTCGCCATAGCCAACAACGAAGACAACCTTGCCGCCAATGAGGGTATCCGTGGCGCGGTTCAAACCGTCGGGAAGTGAGTGACGAATGCCGTACTTGTTATCGAACTTGCTCTTCGTAACAGAGTCATTGACATTGATCGCGGGGAAGAGGAGCTTGCCGGCAGCGGCCAGCTCGTACAGGCGGTGAACCCCGGTGGTCGTCTCTTCGGTGACCCCCATCAGTTCCGTGGCGATGGTGCCCCAGCGGGTGGGCGTGGCGGTGAGCGTGCTGCGCAACAGGTCGAGGATGACGCCGTACTCGTGGCTATCATCGGCTGCGGTGGCGGGAACGGCACCGGCGAGCTCGAACTCCGCACCCTTGTGAACGAGGAGCGTGGCGTCGCCGCCGTCGTCGAGAATCAAGTTCGGGCCGATCCAGCTGGCACCGGCGGCTGTTGCCTCGGCAGACCAGTCGAAAATGCGATCGGTGCACCACCAGTATTCCTCGAGGGTTTCGCCCTTCCACGCGAAGACGGGAACGCCGGACGGAGCCGCGACCGAGCCCGTGGGGCCCACCGCAACGGCGGCGGCGGCTTCATCTTGCGTCGAGAAAATGTTGCAGCTCGCCCAGCGAACCTGCGCGCCTAAGGCAACGAGGGTCTCGATGAGCACCGCGGTCTGCACCGTCATGTGCAGCGAGCCGGCAATGCGGGCACCCTTGAGGGGCTGAGTGGGTCCGAACTCCTCACGAAGGGACATGAGGCCGGGCATCTCGTTTTCGGCGAGACGAATCTGGTGGCGCCCCGCCTCAGCCAAAGCGAGGTTGGCAACGCGGAACGCGGGCAGGGTCACAGACGGCAACAGTAAGGTCATGCACCTATTTTAGGCACGAATGAGAGCCAAAACCTCATCGCGAATGGCTGCCATTGTGTGAGGTTCCGCCGCCTCCACATTCAGGCGCAGGAGCGGTTCCGTGTTGGAGGGACGAACGCTGAACCACCAGAACGGTTCGTCGCCCACGGTCGCCCCTGTGACAGTCAAACCATCCATCAGGTCGAAGGATGCACGGCCCTCAAAAGCCGCCCGAACGCGGGCCGTTGAGGCAGCGACGTCGGTGACGGTGGAGTTGATTTCGCCGCTCAGGGAATAGGGCATGAATTCGGCCGAAAATTCAGAGAGCGGAAGGGCCTGGTGGCCAAACTCTGCCAAGACGTGCAGGGCCGCGAGCATGCCGTTATCGGCACCCCAGAAGTTACGGAAGTAATAGTGCGCCGAGTGTTCACCGCCGAACACTGCTCCCGTGCGCGCCATCTCATCTTTGATCAGTGAGTGCCCCACGCGGGTGCGAACGGGAATGGCTCCGGCGGCACGAATGGTCTCCGGCACAATATTCGAGGTGATCAGGTTGTGAATCACGTGAATGTCGGCGCGGGCATCTTCTGCCTTGGCCCGAGCAATTTCGCGCAGGGCAACGATGGCGGCCACCGCCGAGGGGGTCACGGCGGCACCGGTTTCATCGACCACGAAGCAGCGGTCGGCATCGCCGTCGAAGGCAAGTCCCAGGTCGGCGCCATGCTCAACGACGGCCTTCTGCAGGTCGACCAA
>CANEXL010000154.1 GCA_947443745.1 Microbacteriaceae bacterium
ACAGTCAAACGCGCGAGATCTTTTGGTTTCTCGAATCCGCGCCGGGAAACATCCCGCAAATACAGGATGCCGATGACATCATCTGTGGACTCCCCCACAATCGGAATACGCGAGTAGCCCGACGTGTGAAAAGTCTTTGAGGCCTCGACGAGGTCAACGTCTTCTTCAAGCGTGATCATGTCGATTCGGGGAACCATCACTTCGCGCACGACGGTGTCGCCGAATTCGAAGATGGAATGAATGAGTTCGCGTTCATCCTTCTCAAGAACATCATTTTTGACGGCTTCGTCGACCATGCTAAGAAGCTGTTCTTCCGAGGCAAATGCGGTCGTTCCCGGGCGTCCTGGCGTGACCCGATCACCGATGCTCACCAAGGCATCCGCCAAGGGCCCTAAAAGAACGCGCAAGAAATGGATGATGGGAGCCGAAACCGTCAGCACGCCGAAGGCATGCGCTCGCCCGACGCTGCGCGGTGAGGAACCTGCAAGGACAAACGAAGCTGCCGTCATGATGAGAATTGCGATGAGCAACGCGGCCCACAGCGGCAAGTTACTGGCAACCAATTGCACCGTAACCAAGACGGCGGCAGCAGTTTCAGCAACAATTCTGACGAATGTCGTCACGTTGCGATGAGGATTGGGCTGGTTCGCGATAGCCAGGAGCGACCGCCGAGAACGTGTCTCGCGTGACTGGTCACGCAGGTCATCGCTGGACAAAACGCTCAGCGCCGCTTCGCTGGCGGCCATGAAGCCGGCAAAACCGACCAAAATTACGGCCAAACTAATCGTGAGAAAAATATTCACGTTAGGCCTTTCGGCCCCTCTCGCCTAAGGCAAACCCAATCAAAATGTCGCGCTGCAGCGAAAACATTTCTTTTTCTTCTTCGGGCTCCGCGTGGTCGAAGCCAAGAAGGTGAAGGATTCCGTGCGTCGTGAGCAACAGGAGTTCATCCATGGTGGTGTGACCGGCAGCCTCCGCCTGCCCCTCAGCGACCTGAGGGCACAAGACAACGTCACCGAGCAAACCAGCCGGCGTCACTTGATCGTCATTGCCGGGACGCAGTTCATCCATAGGAAAACTCAAGACATCAGTCGGACCAGGCTCCCCCATCCACTGCACATGAAGGGCTTCCATAGCCGCTTCGTCGACGAGGACGATCGCAAGATCCGCGTCGGGATGAATGCGCATAGCATCCAGCGCATAGGTCGACAGGCGCTGCAGAGCAGCCTCGTCGATGTCATAGGTTGACTCGTTGTTTACGTCGATGCTCACTTAGCGTCCTCGAGGGGGAAATCGGTCGGGGGAATTTCGGGTGGCGCCGTGGGCACGACGTTCAATGCGTTGGGCAAATTCCCGAGCATCTTCTCGCTCGGAACGCTGAGCTTGAACCCGCTCATCGTAGGCCGTGTAGGCGTCGACGATGCGCCCTACGAGGTTATGACGAACGATATCTTCGGACCCCAATCGGGCAAAGTGGATGTCGTCGATGTCCGCCAAAACCTGAGTGACGAGGCGGAGACCACTCGAGGCGCTGGGCAAGTCAATCTGCGTGATGTCGCCGGTGATGACCATCTTGGAACCGAACCCGAGACGGGTAAGGAACATCTTCATCTGCTCGGGGGTCGTATTTTGAGCCTCATCAAGCACGATAAACGAGTTGTTGAGAGTGCGGCCACGCATATACGCCAGCGGAGCAACTTCGATGGTTCCCGTGGCAAGGAGCTTGGGGACCAGCTCCGGATCCAACATCTCACTGAGAGCATCGAAAAGAGGCCTCAAATACGGGTCAATCTTGTCGGTCAGCGAGCCGGGTAAGAACCCCAAACGTTCCCCCGCTTCAACGGCGGGACGCGTCAAAATGATGCGTTCGACTTCTTTGCGCTGCAACGCCTGAACCGCTTTGGCCATGGCGAGATATGTTTTACCCGTTCCGGCAGGACCGATGCCGAAGACCACGGTGTTTTCATCGATGGCCTGCACATACTGCTGCTGCCCCACCGTCTTTGCCCGAACGGTCTTTCCGCGGGAGGTGAGGATTGCTTCCCCGAGAACGGCTGATGGTGACGTGTGCGGATGCGTGTCCATGATGAGGCGCGAGGCAACAACGTCGGCTGGAGCAAGATCCTGGCCGTTTTGCACCATGGTGAGAAGTTCAATGACGAGGGCCCGGGCATCCGTCAATTGCGACTGTCCCACACTCGCGGAACCCGTGCTTCCGGCGGGCGCGCTCAGAGTGATGGTGTTACCTCGCACGTGAATGTCCACATCCGGATATTCATTTTGGATGGAGTTGAGGAGGCGATCACCGGGGCCCAGAAGGCTCACCATGTCGACACCATCAATCGTGATGATCTCCGTAATGTCTTTGTCTTGCTTAGGCAAGGGTGTGCTCCTGAAGATTCCCGGCAAGGACGTGAGCGTGAACGTGGAAAACTGTCTGACCAGCCGATTCGCCCGAGTTGAAGACGAGGCGATATTCCCCGGCGGCATGCAACGTTGCCAAATTGTGGGCGGTTGTGACGATTTCGGCCAAGAGTGCCGGATCTGCCGCCGCAAGCTCGGTTACGTTTGCGTAGGCCGTGGCTTTAGGGATGACGAGCAAGTGCACCGGTGCTTGCGGATTGATGTCGCGAATGGCGATCACACGGTCATTTTCGAACACGATATCGGCCGGAATATCTCTGTCGATAATCTTCGTGAAGATGGATGGAGTGCTGGCAGTCATATGACCATCTTAAGCGCAACGCGCCTTACAGTCGGCTGAGACGAGAGCCCACAATTGCGAGGGCTGCTGGGCCGGCCGTCGACGTGCGCAGGATGTTGGACCCGAGCGTGGCAATAACCGCGCCGTGCGAGCGGAAGAGTGCCAGTTCGGAATCTGTTATGCCGCCCTCGGGCCCCACAACGAGAGCAATATCTAGTGAAGTACGAGAGAGAGATTCTGGATCGTGGAGCACAACATCACGCAGCGCGATGTCACCGGTGGGGTCGAGCACAATGATCAACTGACCCGCCAACGTCTTGATCGCCGCTGAGGTCTTCTCATAATTCAAAATCTCGGGAACGAAGGGTCGAATCGACTGCTTTGTGGCTTCCCGAACAATGGCCAGCCAGCGCGAACGGCTCTTTGCGACTTTTGGCCCCTCCCACTTGGAAATGGAGCGATCGGCAGCCCACGGAATGATGGCGTCGATCCCCAGCTCCGTGCAGGCTTCTATTGCCCGCTCATCCCGATCATTTTTGGCCAGAGCCTGAACGAGGGTGATCCGGGGCGAAGATGCATCAGCAATGCGCATCGCTGTTACCTCGAGCACGACACTGGCCTTCTCCACGACCATGGCAGTGGCGTCAAGCATCAGCCCACGGCCGTTTCCAATGTGCAGGCTCTCTCCCACGCGAACCCGACTCACTGCTGCGGCATGATGACCTTCACTGCCAGAAAGAGTGACGCGCTCCCCCACCGCGGTAGAAGCGA
>CANEXL010000155.1 GCA_947443745.1 Microbacteriaceae bacterium
CCTAAAACTCGACGGAACAATTTGAGGGGTTCCTGCGTTGACCCAAGCATGAGACAAATTGTGTACAGCGAAACCGGCGCCCCTGACGTTCTTCACCTCGTCGAACGTGACGTCCAGGCCCCGGCTGCCGGTGAAGTTCGCGTGCGCGTCATGGTCTCGGGCGTGAACCCGACCGACTGGAAATCACGTCGCGGCTCCAAAGACGGCGACGCTTTGGCGTTTGCTGAAGTTGTTCCCAACCAAGACGGCTCAGGCGTCATTGATGCCGTCGGTGAGGGTGTGACCGACTTCACCGTTGGTGACCGCGTCTGGCTGATGTTGGCCGCGTATCAGCGCGCATCCGGTGGAACCGCTCAAGATCACACCGTCCTTCCCACGCACCGCGTTCGGCATCTCCCCGATGGCGTCAGTTTTGAGCTGGGTGCCAGCCTCGGGGTCCCAGCCATCACGGCTCATCGGGCACTCACCGTCTCCGAAGACGGCCCCTCCCGCCTAGCTCCCGGAGCTTTGACCGGCAAGACCGTTCTCGTCGCCGGAGGTGCCGGAGCCGTGGGGCACGCCGCCATCCAGCTCGCAAAATGGGCCGGGGCGACAGTTATCACGACCATCAGTTCCGACGCTAAGGCAGCCCTGGCAACGGCAGCGGGCGCCCACCATGTGGTCAACTACCGCACGGGGAACGCTGCCGCAGAGATTCGCGCGATTGCCCCCGACGGCGTCGACCTGATTGTGGAAGTGAGCCCGGCACAAAACGCCGACCTGAACGTGGCGGTCATCGCCAATCGCGGCTCGATTGCGGTCTACGCCAATAACGGCGGGGACGCCGTGACGCTGAGTATTGGGCGTCACTTTTCGTTGAACATCCGGTATCAATTCTTGCTGTTATATACGGTGGGGCAGACGGCAATCGATGCCGCTGCCGAAGACATTGCGGCCGCTTTACGTGATGGCGTCTTGCCCATTGGCGAGGATGCTGGGCTGCCCCTGCACCGCTTCACGCTCGAGCAGACTGCCGATGCTCACGCCGCTGTCGAGAATGACATCGTGGGCAAGGTTCTCATCACGGTCAGCAATGAGTAAAAGGGCTGCCGTGGCGGGGGTCATTGCCACTTTCGTGGTGGTGGCCCTTGCCGCATGCTCCCCCTCAATTGTGGGGTCACAACCGCTTTCGGGGGACGCCGCCGTAACGGCAATGCATAAGGTGCTGGATGCCTCCCTCGCTCAGGAAGCCAAGGCAGGCATGACCGAGGAACACACGATTGGTGACACGAAGTTCATTCTTGTGTACGACCCCACCGCCCCGGCAGGTAAGCAGGTGGCGGGCATGGATCCGAGCCAGGGCATCGGAGTCTTGGACACCCCCGATTCCTTGTCCCTTAACAAGATGAAAGCCTTCATCGATTCCCTGGGTGATTCGCTCGGAACCGTGGCCTACGACGGTTCGTCGTTCACCATTGTGAACACGTCTTTTTCCATCGCTCTCGTGGTCAAAAACGGCCTCATCGAGGGTTCGGCCATCAGTACCGGAGAGAAGGCAACACCGCAGTTGGTAGCCAACACGTATTCCGTCAGCGACGTCGCCAGAAAGATTCTGCAGGGGGCAATCGTGAGTCCGTCGATTCCGACGCCAACACCAACGCCCACGCCCACGCCCACGCCTTAGTTTCTCGCCACCGACGTCATCGCGGACGCGGAAAGCGTTGTACCCCACCTCAAAAAACGCTGTTTGGTGTTCCAGCGGGGGTACGTCATTCACCGTCGACAATTCCCCGGGGAGAAGCCTATGTGAGGGTAGGGACGTCGATCCGTATAAGTGCACATACTTGCACCGCTTAACCGGTGCAAGGGGCGAAGAATGTCAGCGACAAGTGATGTACTGAAAGTATGGCCACCAACGGAGCACTCTCAGAGCAGGATATTTCTGCGCTCCGGCTTGAGCTGAGCAAAAAACGTTCGGAACACGGCCTCACCTATAACGCGCTCGCCAAGAAATCGTCTGTGAGTCGTCGAACTGTCATCTCCATCGAGACGGGCACGTCACGCGGATCGCTGGATAGCTGGATGCGGATCTTTAGCGCCCTTGACGGCGACTTCGGAACGTTCTTGCAGGAATTAAAACACCTCCCCACACCCTCGGATCCCGAACAGAACACTGAGGAAATCTAATATCTGTCCCCCGTTTGCATCCCGACCAAGGAATAGTGCGGACTACTGCACTCCCTAAAGATATTTCGGATGCAAAGGAATAATCGCTTCCGTGCTCTACTTGCAACATGTCCCCCAATAGAAAGCTCAACGAGCGCAACGTCAACGCTCTGAGACTCGAGTTGAGTGTGCAGCGAAGCCTCCATCAGCTCACCTACGACGGGCTTGCCGCACTTTCGGGGGTCAGCCGTCGGGCTTTGATTGCGATTGAAACCGGTGAGTCGCGGGGGTCCCTCGAAACCTGGATGAAAATCTGCCGGGCGCTGGAATGCGACTTCTCCACGTTCGTGGAAATGTCGGAGGACGTTCGCGATGTCACCGTTCCTTCGCTTGTTCCCGACACCATGTTGAAGCCGTTCGACGTTTCAACTCTTTAAGTCGAATAAGTGCAGTAACTTGCACCGCGCATCAAGGGGGGAAAGCCCCGATCAGATCGACGCCCGTGATTGACTGCGGAGGTGCCGACAAAGAGAACGATCCCCCTACCCCACTTGGATCGCCTCCGGGAGCTTCTGAGCAACCGGAGAAGCGAGAGCGGCCTGACCTACGACCAGCTTGCGGCCATCAGCGGAGTGGGCCGCCGAACGATAGTGTCTGTGGAATCGGGAAAATCACCCGGATCGATGGAAACGTGGTTTCGGTTGTGTACCGCCCTGGGGGTGGGTTTTGATGAAATTTTTACGGCCGCCACCGGCCTCACGACCAACATCGTTCATGATCCAGATGGACCGAGTCCCGTCATGGTGACGCGCTCGGAGCTCGCGCTCGGAATCACGTCGGCTGTTCCCGGTGCACTCCATCCGGACGGCACACGCCCCGACCTCATCTCACCGTTACCTCGTATCGACGCTACCGCTTCCTGAGGAAGCCCCCCGAAATTCCGGCAGTCGAAACGTAGAAACAGGGTAAAAGCCCTCTAAATGGTGTTTCTGTGTTTGGCTTGCATGTGCCGTCCTCAAACCTCATTCAGATGCCCCCCTTATGCCTCCTTCGCGACCTCCTTCGCGAACGTAGAAGGCGCCACGGTTTCACCTACGACACGCTGGCCCGCGTCAGCGGTGTTAGCCGTCGAACAATCGTTTCCCTGGAAAAGGGCGACTCCACCGGGTCTTTGGAGACCTGGTACCGTCTGTCACGCGCGCTACATGTAGGTTTCGACGAGCTTTTTAGAATCACCGCCAGCTTGGCGCTGACAGCAGTGAGCGCACCCGCCATGAATGCCGTCATGACCGAAGTGTC
>CANEXL010000156.1 GCA_947443745.1 Microbacteriaceae bacterium
GAAACGAGCCATTGCCGGGTCAGTGTTCATGGCCGTTCTTCTCGTCTTGTACATGTGGGTTGCCGGGTATCAGGCATTCGTGATGATGTCCTCCGGTAACGGGGTCGTCATCGCCATGGGCATTGCCCTCCTCGTTCTGCCCGTGATTGGTGGGTGGGCGCTTGTCCGCGAGCTTTCGTTTGGGATTCGCAGCGGCGGTCTCATCCAACGTTTGCGCGCCGAGGGCGGTCTTCCTGTCGATGATCTTCCTCATCGTCCCAGTGGTCGCACCATCCGTGAAGCTGCCGATGAAGAATTTCCTGTGTACGCCGCAGCAGTAGATGCCGAACCCGAAAGTTGGCGGGCATGGATGCGTTTGGGGCTGGCATATGACGCCAGCGGCGACCGCAAGAGGGCTCGGTGGGCCGTTCGCCAAGCGATAGCGTTCAGCAAGGTTTCTCCGGCCTAAGCCTCTGTAACGTTCGCGCTTGTGTCACGTTTTCGTCGGTCTAGGCACACTTTTAGAATCGGTTGCTGGGAGAACGCGCCCATGTGCCCAGCAAGTCCGGCAATACTGGGGCTATGCCGAAAACCTCCCAGCGCGTCATGAGCAAGGGTTTTCTTGCTATCCCGGTCATTGCACTCGTCGCCCTTGCCCTTTCGTGGGGGCGTTCGCTACCCGATTTCGTCTTGGCGATTCTCGGTTTGGTTTTAGCTGGTGCGATTATCGCCGCCGTTCATCACGCTGAGGTTGTGGCGCATCGCGTGGGGGAGCCCTTTGGATCCCTGATTCTGGCCCTCGCCGTTACCATCATCGAGGTGGGCATGATCGTGACGCTCATGTTGTCCTCGCCCGATAATTCGAGCGAACTCGCGCGTGACACGGTTTTCGCTGCCGTGATGATTACTTGCAACGGCATCGTCGGCATTGCCATCGTCATTAAGGCCCTGAGAAAGCGCGTTGCTACCTTCAAGAGCGAGGGCGTGGGTGGAGCACTCGCCACCATCGCGGTCATCGCGAGCTTGAGTCTGGTTCTCCCCTCGTTCACGACGAGCACCGCCGGCCCCACGTTCTCCGCCACGCAGCTCACCTATGCCGCCGCAGCATCGCTCGCCCTGTATCTCTTGTTTGTCTTCGTCCAGACCTACCGCCATCGAGATTTCTTCTTGCCACCCGCCCTGCCCAAAGCAGAAACGCCCAAGAAATCGCACGCGGCGACGCCATCCAAACGCAATGCCATCATCAGTCTCGCGTTGTTGTCCGTCTCGCTTGTCGGGGTTGTCGGCTTGGCCAAGGTGACGAGCCCGCTCATCGAGTCTGGAGTGCGAGACCTTGGTCTTCCCCAGGTGGTCGTCGCGGTCAGTATTGCCCTGCTTGTGCTGGCTCCGGAGGGCGTCTCCGCGATTCGCGCTGCCTACGCCGGCCGCACCCAGAAGAGTCTGAACCTGGCCTACGGTTCAGCCATGGCCAGCATCGGCCTCACGATCCCGGTCATCGCAGTCCTCTCATTGGTCTTTGGCTTCAACGTGGCTCTCGGCCTCGGCGGCAAGGAAATTGTGTTGTTGGCCATTACCCTCATCGTGAGTACGTTGACGGTCGTCCCCGGGCGTGCAACCGTTCTTCAAGGCGGCGTGCACCTTGCCCTATTCGGGGCCTTCCTTGTCTTGGCGATCAGCCCTTGACCTTTTCGCACTCTGGGTACTTGCTGGTCGTGCGCGGTGTTCTCGCTGGGAGTTTTGTGCACGTCTCGACGGGATGCTGGAGTTTGGTTGGCCGGTGGCGTTAACTAAATCGTGAACCGCGAAATATTCACGAAAAATAATCTGTGAAACGAGGAACACGATGGCCGACATGATGAAAGCACTCCAGTACGTTACGGTGGGCGAGCCCCCTAAGATCATGAATGTGCCCAAGCCGCACGCTGGCCCGGGGCAAGTTGTCCTCAAAGTCACGGCCGCTGGCGTCTGCCACTCCGACGAATTTTTGATGAGTCTCCCTGCCGAAGCCTTTGGCGCCATGGGCTGGAGCACTCCTCTCACGCTCGGCCACGAAGGCGCGGGAATTGTTCACGAGCTCGGTGACGGCGTGACGGAATTTGCCATCGGTGATTCCGTGGCCGTCTATGGCCCCTGGGGCTGCGGCTCGTGCTCCTACTGTGTTCAAGGAAAAGAAATGCTCTGCCCGTTTGCGGCCGGAATGGGGATCCAACCTCCTGGACTCGGTGCTCCCGGTGCCATGGCCGAATACGTGCTGATTGACTCGCCCCGCCATCTGGTGGCGCTGGGCACACTCGATCCCGTGCAGAACGTGTCGTTGACGGATGCGGCCCTCACCCCGTATCACGCCATCAAGAACTCGCTTCCCAAGCTCGGTGCGGGTTCCACGGTCGTCACGATCGGCGCTGGTGGTCTCGGCCACATGGCAATTCAACTGCTGCGTGCCCTTACCGGTGCCACCGTCATCACGCTCGACATCAGCGATGCAAAGCTTGCCCTCGCAACAGAGGTTGGAGCTCATCACGTGATGAAGAGCAACGATGACGCCATCGCACAGGTGCACAAAATCGCTGGCGGAATCGGTGCTAACGCGGTGTTCGACTTCGTCGGAATTCAGGCAACCGTCGAGCTGGCCTCGAAGCTGGTGCGGCCCGAGGGCGACCTGCACATCGTGGGGATCGGCGGCGGAATGCTGCCCGTTGGCTTTGGTGCGACGGCGTATGACGTCAACATTCGCACGCCCTATTGGGGGTCGCGTCTGGAACTGATGGAAGTCATTGCGTTGGCTCAAGAGGGTAAAATCAAAGTCGAATTTGAGAAGTTCAGCCTCGACGATGGGCCTACCGCCTATGAGCGTCTTCATCACGGTGATCTGCGTGGACGAGCGGTTCTCGTTCCGTAGCTAACGAATCAGGAAAGGGCCACCGTGGGGCAGATGATGAGGGCGCTTCAATACGTCACAGTGGGAGAAGCCCCGAGAATCATGATGGTTCCCAAGCCGCAGGCGGGTCCGGGCCAAGTAGTCCTGAAAGTGACGGCGGCAGGCGTGTGCCACTCCGACGTATTTCTGATGAGTCAGCCTCAGGATGTGTGCGATGCCAGGGGGTGGACTATGCCGCTGACCCTCGGCCACGAGGGCGTCGGTACTGTGCACGAGTTGGGCCTTGGCATCACGGAGTTTGCTCTAGGCGATGCCGTCGCAATCTATGGCCCTTGGGGCTGTGGAAGATGCTCCTACTGCGAGCAGGGCAAGGAGATGATGTGCCCTCTCGCGAAAGAGCAGGGCATCAAGACTCCCGGTATTTCAACCTCGGGCGCGATGGCGGAATACGTTCTCATTGATGCTCCGCGCCACCTCGTTGCCCTCGGAGATCTGGATCCGGTGAAGAGCGTGGGCCTCACCGACGCCGGCCTCACGTCGTACCATGCCATCAAGAACTCGCTTCCCA
>CANEXL010000157.1 GCA_947443745.1 Microbacteriaceae bacterium
CGTTGACAATTTCTGGTGGCGCCTCGGTGGTCTCCAGCGATGTCTCGCCAACGATTTCGGGGTTTTCGGATGCGATGGGTCGCACGGTGTCGGTGACTGTTGCCGGTCAGGTGTTGTCGGCGGTTGTGTTGGCCGAGGGAACGTGGTCGGTGTCGTTAGCGGCGTTGAGGGAGGGTGCTCATGTGGTTGGAGTGTCAGTTTCTGATGCCGCCGGTAATGTTGCGTCGGTCTTCCAGACACTGACGGTTGATTCGGTTGCGCCTTCGTTGACAATTTCTGGTGGCGCCTCGGTGGTCTCCAGCGATGTCTCGCCAACGATTTCGGGGTTTTCGGATGCGATGGGTCGCACGGTGTCGGTGACTGTTGCCGGTCAGGTGTTGTCGGCGGTTGTGTCGGCCGAGGGAACGTGGTCGGTGTCGTTAGCGGCGCTAACGCGTGGCGTTTATTCTCTTTCGGCAAGCGTTGTTGGCTCAAACGGCCACGTTGGTAACGCCAGTCAGACGGTTGTCATGAATCCGCCCTATGCCCTCGTCAATAGCACGCTCTCCCAAACGGTTCGTTTTGGAATGAGAGACGACCTCGTCATCGCGGGTTCTGGTTTCGCAGCGGGTGATGAGGTACAGATTTGGTTGCATTCCACGCCCGTGCTTTTGGGAACTTTTACGGCAGATGCAAATGGCAATGTCAATGGTGTCGTGCGCGATGCTGCGACGACGCCGTTGGGGTTCCATCACATTGTTCTGCAAGGAATAAGTTCCGGGACGAGCAGCGAATCTCAGGCAATTACCGTCGTTGGCGTCTCATCGACCGTGACGGCTCTCCCATTGTCGTCGACAGGAATTGGATTCAATATTCCCCTGACGTTTCTCATCTCAACGACGTCGATCTTATTCGGGATTGCCTTATACCTGGCAATGCTTTCGCGCCGACTGAAGCCTCGAAGGCGCCAAGGTTTGGGCTAACCATGCGGCGAAATCATGGTTGTTTTGGCGAGGGTGTGAGACGTTTCACAAGCTCACACGCAAGGTCGAGTGAGTCAATCGTCGACAGATCGGCGGGTACATCGTGCGTGTCCGCTTCTTCGGCGGAGATGTACTCGGCCATCTCCAGCGCATGGAGCACGTTCAGGCCATTCCCGCGGGCAAACTTCACGACGAAGGCGGCATCGGGCGGAGTACCAGACTCCCAGCGGTTGAAGGCTGATTGATCAAAACCAGACTTGAGTGCCACAGATTGTCGAGTTTGTTCCCCAATAGTCTTGTTCACGAACGGCCACCACGTTGCCATGTTCTTCCCAACCCAAGAGTTCTTACGTGGAACAAAATACTAGCTCTCTGCACGGCGTCGCTTCGGACAACTATTCCGCTGAGAGAACATGCGCGCTAAACTAGATTGTTTTCAGTCCCCGGTAATCTCTCTCAGGATCAATCTTGGGCGCGTTTGTGAAATCCATCCTTCTTGTTTCGCGGAGTGTGGGAAACAAAGCCTGGTTTACTGACGAGAACGTCTTTTTGCTCGAAGGGGAGCGGTGGTGAAATGACCCAGAGAACTTGGCTTTCGGTGTCGAGCGGGTTGTGCCAGTTGTGTGATTTACGAGCCGAGAACGTCGTCGAGTCTCCGGTGTCGAGAATGCGTTCCTCACCCTCAATATCCAGAAAAAGCTGTCCTTGAGTAACGACGACAAAGATGGACTCGGCTTCGAGCGTGTAGGCGCCATCAGATCCACCGCCGGGCTGCATCGTGGTGCGCATGACCTGAACGTTTTTCTCATCCACCGGGGTCAGCAGATACTCCTGCAGATCGACACCACCCATGTACAGCGGCACGCCTCCATGAACGACGGCTTCTTGCGGGTAGTTGAAAAGTGAGCCGATGGAGATGCCTAAGACCTCACAGATGCGCAGGAGAACGGGAACGGAGACGCGTGTCTTGCCGCGCTCGGCCAAGCTCAGAAACCCCTTTGTCACGCCGGCTAATTCGGCGACGCTCGTAACAGAGAGACCTTGGGCCAGTCGCACGATGCGCAGCTGAGGACCGACAGTCTCCATTCCACGTGCTTCGGTGCTCGGCTTGTTCACTCGCTCATTCTGACGCATAACGGTCACATGTGAAGCCCCTCTTGTTTTACAGCACAAAACCTGCAAAAGTATCGATTAGTGCCACTAAACGATCGCGAGATTTTCGCGCCCGCATGAGGGTCAGACGAACAAGGGGTCTTGCATGAAAGCCATCGTTTTCAACGGAACGGATGTCGACATTGCCGACGTCGAGCTTGCCGCCCCTGGTCCGGGTGAAGTAGCGGTCAAGATTTCCGCCGCGGGAGTGTGCCACTCCGACCTTCACATCTTGCGCGGCGAGTGGGATGTTCCGCTTCCCCTGGTTATGGGCCATGAGGGCTCCGGAGTCGTTTCCGCCCTCGGAGAAGGCGTCACGACCCTGGCCATCGGCGATCATGTCGTTCTCTCCTGGGTTCCCAACTGTGGGGTCTGCCGCTATTGCCTTCTGGGGCGTCCTGCCCAATGCGAAATGGTGGCCAACGTCGTTGCTCCCGGCGGAGTTCTTTACGACGGAACCAGCCGCCTGTCCCGCGACGGCGCACCTTTGCACCACTACCTCGGAGTCTCATCCTTCGCTGAGTATGCCGTCGTTCCAGAGTCTGGCGCCATCAAAGTTCGTTCGGATGCACCCCTCGATCTCATCGCCCTCGTCGGCTGCGCCATTGCCACGGGCGTCGGCGCCGTTCGAAACACCGCCCACTTCGTTGCGGGATCTACCGCCGCGGTCATTGGGTGTGGCGGCGTCGGTCTTTCTGTTGTGCAGGGTGCCCGCCTCGAGAAGGCATCGAAGATTCTCGCCGTCGACCTCTCCCAAGAGAAACTTGATCTCGCCAAAAAACTTGGCGCCACGCACACGCTCCTCGTGACGCCCGGCATGGACGTCTCAGCCGAAATGAAAGCTCTCGTTCCCGAAGGGCTCGACTATGTTTTCGACGCCATTGGCAAAATCGCCACGACTGAGCAAGCCATCGGCGCCCTCGGGCTCGGCGGTAGTGCCGTTGTTGTCGGGTTGCCGCCGGCAGGACAGACCGCCCGGTTTGACCCGCTGACGTTCGCCGAAGCAGACCAGCGCATCCTCGGGTGCAACTACGGTTCAACCGTTCCCCAACGTGACATCCCCCGCTTGGTCGATGAGCTGATGGCGGGAGACCTCGACCTTGAGTCGATGGTGTCGGCCCGCAGACCACTTTCCGAGGCCAAGGCCGCCCTTGACGATTTGAACTCCGGAGTGGCCCTGCGCCAACTTCTCATCCCGTAAAACCGTTCCACCCTCACCCATATCCCTTAAGGAGTAACCACAATGAGCACCAAAGTAGCTGATCATTCAGGAGGGCTCGCGCGACGAAGCGTGACCCCC
>CANEXL010000158.1 GCA_947443745.1 Microbacteriaceae bacterium
AACAACGGCCTAATGTTGGCTCCGCATATTGACCGCCTTTTCGATAGGGGATTCATTACGTTTACCCCGAAACGCAGGATAAGAGTGAGCCAGCATTTGCCGAGGGATGTCCTCAGTCGTTGGCACATCGACCCAGATGTTGATGTCGGAAAATTCACATCAACCCAAAATGAGTATCTGAGATATCACGCTGATGTCCTTTTTGAATCTGACGTTCATGATCCGTCGTGGAAGGAATCAGCGCTGAAGTAATGCCATGCTTGACGCATGATTTATCTGTTTCTGGTCGGCGCAATTCTGTTTGAGGTTCTGGGAACCATCTCGCTCAAACTGAGTGAAGGCTTCACCAGAGCAATCCCATCCGTCATTGTTGTGGTCGGCTACCTCGCATCGTTTTTCCTGCTGGGCATTGGCCTCAACAAGGGACTGAGCGTCTCGGTCGCGTACGCCATCTGGTCAGGCGTAGGAACGGCTCTCGTCGCCCTGGCCGGCGTGTTTCTCTTCAAGGAACAGATATCGGCCCTCGGTTTTGTTGGCATCGGTCTCATCATCGCCGGTGTCATTATGTTGCAGTTCGGAAGTGGTGCCGCTCACTGAGCAACACCACCCCCAACTTCGCTCGCTAGGCCACGTGTCCCGAATAGCCCGCGGTCGCTACCGCATCTAAGGCAGCAACGGTGTCGAGCACTCCGTCGCTCTGAATCGTCACGCGACCACTGGGCAAGTCAACGCTTACGTTGGTGACGCGAGTAACAGCACTGACCTCCGTCGTCACGGCGTTAACGCAATGCTGGCAGGTCATGCCCTCAACTAAGAGTGTTGTCGTTGTCATCGTCACACCCTACTTCGCCAACATCGTCTTCATGAGGGCGATTTCGGCCGAGTAACGGCCGTCGTGAGGCACAATTGACGTCATGTGCGGTCGATTTGTCATTGCAAGAGCGGTCAGTGGGGCTCTGCCGCAGCTCCTCGCAGATCTCCCAAACTGGGCCGAGGTCCCCGAAAGCTACAACGTCGCGCCAACAGCCTCGGTGCCGCTGATTCATAACGAAACGGATGTCGCCACCGGCGAGATTCGTCGTGTGTTCGACTTTGCGCACTGGGGTTTTGTCGCAGCGTGGAAAAAGTCGTTCACCGAACGTCCGCAACCCTTCAACGCACGGGTCGAAACAATCGCGACAAACGGCATGTTTCGCAGCGCCTTCCAACGTCACCGCGGCATCATCCCGGCCATGGGGTACTACGAATGGCGCGTTCTGGCCGACGGTTCCAAAGTGCCGTACTTCATTACGGCTCCCGAACGTGGCCTCGCGATGGCCGCCATCTTCGAGGATTGGGCGGATCCGTTGCTCGCGGCTGGCGACCCCCATCAGGTTCGACGCTCCACAACCATCATCACGAGAGACGCCATCGGCCCTGCCGCAGCGGTTCATGATCGCATGCCCGTCTTCCTCGCTCCCGACGATTATGACGCGTGGCTGGGAGGTGGCCTGAGCTCCGCCGGCGAGGCGGTACAACTTCTCCTCGAGTCTTCGAGCCGCATCGCGCCGACACTCGATCTCTGGCCGGTGAATGCTCGCGTCGGAAACGTTCGCAACAACGACGCCTCCCTTATCATTCCGGCTTGACCAGCGGGGCAACGAAGCGCACAATTAGAGTTACCTTGACCTTCGTGAAAGATATTTCTTCCACAGGGTCATCCCCTAACGAAGGAGAACACATGGCAATCGCGGACATTAAGCTTGAGACCCCTTCCGCTACCCTCGGTGGCGGCGAAGAGGGCGGCTGCTGCGGCGGCGCGTGCTGCGGCGGAAAATAAGCGTCAACACAGCGCACAAGGGCTCGACATCTTCGTGATGTCGGGTCCTTGTCTCGTTAACCGGGTTTCGTTGGGCAGAACAGCACGCGAATGGCCGAAGAAGGGTTCAGGAAGTCCGCGTAGAGTTTGAGCATGAGCAAGCGTCTCGCGCTGGTAACCGGCGCCACAGGATACATCGGTGGGCGACTCGTTCCCCGCCTTCTCGCTGCAGGGTTCGCCGTGCGCGTACTGGTCAGAAACTCAGAGAAACTTCGTGAGGTCCCATGGGGCGTAGACGTCGAAATTTTTGAGGGGGACCTCGCTGATCCCACAGCGGTGACTCTAGCCTGCACGGGTGCCGACGTTGTCTACTACCTCGTGCATTCCATGGGGCAAAAAGGTGATTTCGAAGAAACAGAATTGGCGTGTGCTCGCAATGTTGCTCAGGCATCGGCCTCCGCTGGAGTCTCGCGCATCATTTATCTCGGGGGCCTCCATCCCGCCGATGAAAAGCTCTCGCAGCACTTGCGGTCTCGAGCCGAAGTAGGCCAGATCCTCCTTAACTCAGGCGTTCCCACGGCTGCACTCCAGGCGGGTGTCATTATTGGCTCGGGATCGACGAGCTTTGAGATGATTCGCCACCTCACCGATGTGTTGCCGGTCATGACGGCTCCGAAATGGGTGGGAAACCTCATCCAACCCATCGCCGTTCGGGATGTCCTTTACTATCTCAAGAAAGCGGCTGATTTGCCCCCAGAGGTGAATCGCACTTTTGATATTGGTGGGCCGGATGTCTTGAAATACAGCGCCATGATGAATGGCTATGCCGTCGAGGTTGGATTGAAAGAGCGAGCCATCCTCAAGTTACCGGTCCTCACTCCGTACCTTGCCAGCCAGTGGGTCAACCTCGTGACGCCTATTCCTCGGGCTCTTGCCGTCCCCATCATCGCGAGCCTCCAGCACGACTGTGTCGTCAGTGAGCGCGACATCAACGATTTCATTCCCGAACCAGAGGGTGGACTCACTCCCTATCGTCGATCGGTTCGGCTGGCCCTTCAGAGGCTTAAGGAGGGAGCGGTCGAGACAAGTTGGAAAAACACGAGCATCGACGGTGCCCCGAGTAATCCTCTGCCCAGTGACCCGGATTGGGCTCGTCAGACGGTTTATATTGACCTGAAGGAAGAGGACACACCAGCTTCTGCGTCCGACGTCTGGGACATTATCGAGGGTATCGGCGGCGATAACGGCTGGTATTCCCTTCCTGTCGCCTGGGCTGCTCGAGGTCTGATGGACAAAATGGCGGGTGGAGTAGGGCTGCGGCGAGGGCGAATCAATGCCGAGCATCTTCGGGTGGGGGAAGCTGTTGATTTTTGGCGCGTCGAGCGCGTTGACCATGGTTCATTTTTACGGCTTCGTGCCGAAATGAAGCTTCCCGGGCGTGCCTGGCTTGAACTTTCTGTCACCCCCAATCCCTCAGGAGTTGGCTCTCGTTATCACCAGCGTGCAATCTTCTTTCCGAAGGGATTGAGCGGTCGTCTGTATTGGTTCTCGATTTTGCCCTTCCACGGGATTATCTTCACCGGCATGGC
>CANEXL010000159.1 GCA_947443745.1 Microbacteriaceae bacterium
CAGCCTTTGCTTCAGCATCAGCATCAGCATCAGCATCATCATCGGCATCGGCATCAGCCTCGGCAACGGCAACGAGGATGTCTTCGACGGGCATCGACGCAATGGTCTGCTCATCGAGAACGACGGGTACGTCAATCTCGTCAGCGACCTCGGGAGTCGGCTCTAAGGATTCGGGCACTTCGACGATTGCCTCAACAGGTACGTCTTCGGACTTTTTTCTTCTCACCATGAAGGTGCACTCTCCGCTAAATCCGCGTC
Source organism: Microbacteriaceae bacterium (assembly GCA_947443745.1). GTDB lineage: Bacteria > Actinomycetota > Actinomycetes > Actinomycetales > Microbacteriaceae > Alpinimonas. The sequence continues at coordinate 259 of CANEXL010000159.1, forward strand.
ACCGCGCCTACTGAATTTAGCTACTACTCGTATGGCAAGAAACCGAAATTTCTCACCTAAATCTTTGTTTATTCTTCCTGAACTACCGGCTCTAAAGCTCTGGCAATTCAGCGGCAAATCGCGGTGATTCCCCGTGCGCAAGACATGTTTGCCTTGCAAAGTCAAAATTTGTCACTGTGTCCAATTCATGAACAACACATTTAGTATCGCACGTTCCCCCCGAACTGAAAGTTTCTCGTCAATCCAGCGCGTCATTTCTTGCGAAATACTCATTGAATTCAGAGCCAGACTCACCGTGAATGTCGCCCGCTCGTGGCATAGTGGTTATGCCATGGATACCCCACAAAAAAGCCGCAGTGTCGGCATCGCGATCTTCTTGATCATTGTCAGCGCTATTGGATTGTTGGCGGCTTTTGTCCTCCTTGTGGAGAAGCTCCACCTCTTGCAATTTCCTGACTCCAAGGCGTCGTGTGACTTTGGTCTTGTGGTGCAGTGCGGCAAGAACCTCGCGTCGTGGCAGGGGTCCCTCCTGGGATTCCCCAATCCGACCCTCGGACTCATTGGCTGGCCTGTCGTGCTGGCAACCGGTGTCGCGATTCTCGCCGGCGCACAATTTGCTCGTTGGTACTGGATCGCCTTCAATATTGTGGCGGTGGCCGGTCTGGGCTTCGCTATCTGGCTCATCTTCCAGAGCGTCTTTGTTCTGGGAACCCTCTGCCCATGGTGCATGGTCACGTGGTCAGTGGTCATTCCCCTCTTCTGGGTCACGACACTGTGGAATCTGAAGAATGGTGTGTGGACGCACAACGAACGCGTGCGGGAATTTGGTAGCCGCCTTCTCGGGTGGTCTCCCTCCCTCGTTCTTGCGAGCTACCTCGTCGTCGCCGTCATTGCTCAACTGCAGCTGGATGTCCTCTCCTACCTCTAAAGGTCTTGCGACGGGTTAAATAACGGGGTCCGTAACGGGGGTTTACCCACCTTCGAACGCCGATCTAGCGCAATTGGGAATGAACGGCGCCTTACGGGGTTGACTTTCTGTGTAGCTTCACCAACAGAGAGTTTCAGCGCAACATGATTATCGATGCCAACAACGTGACAAATGAAAAAACTCCTGATAACAAAGGCAGCGGCCATCCAGACGCGGCAGTGAAATTGGACCCGCGTAGTCGCGTCATTTTGACGGTGCTTCTCATCTCGGCCTTCGTTGTCTTCTTGAACGAAACAATTTTGAATGTTGCGATTCCTCAGATCATGGATCAGCTAGGAATTAGCGCAAACACGGGTCAATGGCTCACCACGGCGTACTTGCTGACCATGGCCATCGTCATCCCCATCACCGGATTCCTACTGCAACGGTTCACGACTCGATCGATGTACGTCATGGCAATGAGCCTGTTCAGTATCGGTACCTTCATCGCCGCGATAGCGCCTAATTTCACGACCCTTCTTGCCGGACGAATTGTGCAGGCGGTCGGAACGGCCATCATGATGCCCCTGCTGATGACGACGGTTATGGTGTTGGTTCCCTCCAGCATCCGCGGTCGCATCATGGGCATGATTTCCATCGTTATGGCGGTCGCTCCCGCAATCGGTCCATCTCTCTCTGGTCTGATCCTGAGTTTTCTTGACTGGCGTTGGCTCTTCTGGATTGTTTTGCCAATCGCCGCGACAACGCTCATTATTGGGGCTCTCCGCATCCAGAATGCCGGCACGACCCGAAGCCTTCGCATCGACATCGGCTCCGTTGTTCTCTCTGCCTTCGCCTTCAGCGGTTTGATCTACGGCCTCAGCTCGTTCGGTGATGCCGCCCGCGGTGAAGCCCTCATTTCCCCCTGGATTCCCCTTGGGGCAGGGGGCGTGGCGTTGACGCTGTTCATCATGCGTCAGGTTCGCCTGCAACACAGTGACCGAGCGTTGCTCGACTTGCGGACCTTCCGCTCCTCTGCGTTTAGTTCCGCCATCATTTTGATGGGAATTGCCATGATGAGCCTTCTGGGAACCATCATCTTGCTGCCCATTTACATGCAGAACGTTCTCATGCTCGAGCCCCTTCAATCCGGATTGTTCTTGCTTCCGGGTGGACTAGTGATGGGAATTCTCGGGCCCATCGTTGGACGGTTATACGACCGTGTGGGCGCCCGAAAGCTACTGGTTCCCGGCGCCATTGTGGTTAGTGCCGCGCTGTGGCTTCTCGCGTCGTTCAACCAGTTCACTGCCCCACCCATGATTATCGTGGCGCACGTGACCTTGAGCATCGGTCTCGCGTTTATCTTTACCCCGCTCTTCACCTTGTCGCTCAGTTCTGTGCCCCCGAAGCTGTATTCGCACGCCAGCGCCATCTTGGGTACCGTCCAGCAGGTCGCCGGGGCCGCAGGGACCGCCCTGTTCGTCACTGTTCTGACGGCCGTCTCGGTCAACCTTGGCAATCAAGGAGCCAGTGAGATCGCCGCCACAGCGGGCGGAATGCAATTGGCCTTCTTCAGTGGAGCCGTCTTGTCGGTTGTCGCCATTGGACTCGCCGTTGCCATAAAAAAGCCCGCGAGCCAAGAGGAACTGGCTCGCGAGCTTCTGCCCTAGCGAATGAAGGGCGGGGGAATTTTGACTCCCCCGTTCTCCTTGCTAGCTAAACCAGAGGCCAAGCTCGCGCGTGGCGGATTCGACGGAGTCACTCCCGTGCACAAGGTTCTGCTGAACCTTGAGGCCCCAGTCGCGGCCTAAGTCTCCACGAATGGTGCCCGGAGCTGCCGTGGTGGGATCGGTCGTGCCGGCGAGGGAACGGAAACCCTCGATGACACGATTTCCGGCGAGGCGGATGGCCACAACGGGGCCGCTTTCCATGAAGTCCACGAGGGGCTCATAGAAGGGCTTGCCGACATGCTCTTCATAGTGCTTGCTGAGAAGGTCACGGTCGGCCTGCACGAGGCGAATGTCGACAAGGGCGTAACCCTTGGCCTCAATGCGGGCGAGGATCTCTCCGGTCAAACCGCGGGCAACGCCGTCGGGCTTGATGAGCACCAGTGTTTCTTCAATGTGAGCCGTCATGAGGCCTTCCTTTTTTCTCGATCAATTCGTACGCCACTGAGCATGGCATACGTCCAAATTGCGGCAAAAAGCGC
>CANEXL010000160.1 GCA_947443745.1 Microbacteriaceae bacterium
CCCGAAAACGATGTCACCAGCACACGCTCAACGGCACCCGCGATGTAAATGGCGGATATCGCATCGGATATGGCATCCGCGGATTTCAGATCGATATTGAATTTCGCATTCGGAAAAGCACGCAATGCTTCCGCCAGAGTGGGTACCGTGCCCCCACGAGGGAGCTCTTCGGCCTGCAGCTGGGACACGCTCACCTCACGTACGAGCACCCCTGAGGGCAACGCGTCATCATGAAAAAGAACGGCAACGCCGTCACGGGTGGCTTGGACATCCGTTTCGATGATCTGGGCACCAGCGGCAAGGGCAGCGGCGAAGGCCGCGAGGGTATTCTCATCGACCTCAACGGCGAGCCCTCGGTGAGCCAAAACGCGCGGGAGGCGACCGGCAAAGAACGCGCTTTGCTGTCGTTGTCGCAAACCTCGAGGACGTGTCACAGAATGACCGTATCACTGCCGGATTGCTAGTCTGGGGGCGGGAACTTTTTGTTCCATTCCTCACCCTTTGGAGTATCCATGACCAACCCCCTTGCCCCCGGTTCCCTTGTCGGCAAGCGTGCCCTCGTCACGGGGTCCTCGCGCGGTATTGGCGCCGAAACCGTTGGCTATTTTGCCGCAGCGGGTGCCAGCGTCGTCGTCAACTTCCGCAACAAAGAGGCTCGGGCTCAAAAGATTGTCGACGGCATTCTCGCGGCCGGCGGTCAGGCAATTGCCGTGGGGGCAGACCTCACCGATTCGGCATCCGTTGAAGACATGTTTGCCCAGGCGAAGGCTGCTTTTGGCGGTCTCGACATCTTGGTCATGAATGCATCCGGGGGCATGGAAAGCGGCATGGGCGAGGACTACGCCATGAAGCTCAACCGTGACTCGCAAGTCAATCTCCTCACCGCGGCTCTCGATGTTTTGGTCGATGGCGCCCGCGTCGTTTTTGTGACCAGCCATCAGGCACACTTCATCCACTCGACTCCCACCATGCCTGAATACCTTCCCGTGGCGCTGTCAAAGCGGGCCGGCGAAGATGCGCTGCGCGAGATGATTCCGATGCTCGAAGCGCGGGGTATCGGGTTCACCGTCGTGTCCGGCGACATGATCGAGGGCACCATCACGGCGACCCTGTTGGAACGCGCAAACCCGGGAGCCATCAGCGCCCGCAAGGAGTCGGCTGGCCGGCTCTACAACGTGAGTGAATTTGCGGCCGAAGTCGTTCTGGCCGCGGTTGAACCCGTGCCGGAAGACAACACGCGTCTCGTCGGCGACGTGAGCGGTTTTCTTTCCTAAATGACAACGGATCACCCGAAGCACCGTCGCGCGTCTCGCATCCTGTTGATTGATGATCAGAATCGATTTCTCCTGATGCTCACGGTTTCGTCATTGCTCGACGTGCCCGTCGTGCAGTGGATTACCCCGGGCGGGGGAGTAGAGCCCCACGAGAGCCACGTTGAGGGAGCCATTCGGGAACTCTTCGAAGAGACGGGGCTTCGCGTAACGGATGTGGGCGACCCCGTCTTCACAATTTCAGGCCAGCGCACCTTCGCCAACGGCCAGGACCAGACGACGTACAGCGAGTACTTTGTGGTGCGGACCGCGGCGTTCACTCCGGTGACCGATCATTGGATGGAAAACGAATTCGATGACATCAAAGACGTGCGCTGGTGGTCACTCGACGAGTTGAAAGCAACGGACGAGCCCTACTCGCCGGTGCCCCTGATTTCCCTCGTCGAGGCCGCCCTCAAAGCCTGAGCCAAAAAGTGGGCTCCGGCACGAATGCCGAAACCCACCCTGTTGGTCGTTGGGCGGTTACGCCTGAGCGGCCTTCTTGACCGTCGAGGCGAGCACGATCGCGCCCAGGGCCTGGGCAACGGCCAGCACAATCAAGAAGAGTCCCGCAATAATCGTGAGCGTTGCAACGCCATCGATGGGAACAGCCAAAACGACGACACCGGCCGCGACGCCGATGATGCCGGCCGCAATGGCGAAACCGCGCGAGGCCTTGTTCGAGGACTCGACGATGGTCGCGATGCCGTCAATGATCCACGAAATCCCAATCAAGATACCGAGCACAGCAAGCGTTCCCGCGGTGTTCATGAGGGCGAAGATTCCGACGGCAACGAGGAGGACACCCAAAACAATGCTGAGCCCACGGCCGCCCGCGGTGAGTCCGGGACCAAAAATTCCGACAATGACGCGAACGATTCCACGAACAAGAAAGTACAGGCCGAACATGACGGCGACGACGACGAGCGTGGCCATCGGCCATGACAAGACAATGATGCCGACAAGGGCAGAAAGAATGGCGCCCACGATCAGACCTGTTTGAATCACCTTCACCGTGGCTTTTGCAGTGTTTGCGGAGTCGCCGTAGAAGGCAAATCCTTTGAATTGTGCGTTTGGCGTTGACATGAATTTCTCTCCCCGTTGAAAATCCGACCCCATTCGGGACCCAAGAGGTAACCCTATCGACGCCACACTGCTTTAGCAGTATTTACGCCACAACCTCGTGGGTGTCCACCACGGTGGCAAAACCGCCACCGGAGAGATTAATCGAGGTCGTACGCGCGAGCTCAGCCGCCGTCATGGTGTCACCCTTGTCGCTCTTGAGATCGAAGGTGTGCATGGCATCGGCGACAAAGAAAACGTCGTATCCAAGATTGCCGGCCATGCGAGCAGTGGTCTCGCAGCACATGTTTGTCTGGATTCCAACGATGAAGAGCTGGCCGATTTTACGTTCCTGCAGCCACGCGTGCAGGTCGGGGGTGCCATAGAAGGCAGAGTTGACGCTCTTGGCAATCACCAAAGAGGGGTTCGCTGCCGCGACATAGGGCTTCAGCGCATTTCCGGGATTCGATGGGGCGAGTGGGCTGTTCGACCCTTCCGATTCGTCGGAGTCGTGATGCACGATGACGATGGGGCGGTCAGCCGCTTTCCACGCCTCGAGGATGAGCGCAATGTTGTCATCAGCTGCCGGATTGTTGCGGGGACCCCAGTAGTCGCTTGCGTCGAAACCTTGTTGAACGTCAATGACAATGAGGGCGGCATCCGCTGAAATCTTCATGTCATCATCCTGCATGCCCTGCGCCGCAACAGCAATCTAGACTTGCGGGCATGAGCGCTCACACCGTCAATGGCAATGTCTCTTTTTGGTATGACGAAGTGGGCATTCCCAAACCGCGTCCGGCTCTCTCCGAGTCGTTGACAGCGGATGTGTGCATCGTCGGAGCTGGTTACACGGGGCTGTGGACGGCCTATTACCTGAAGAAGGCATCGCCGAACCTGAGGATTGTCGTTCTCGAGGAACGCTTCGCCGGGTACGGAGCCTCGGGGCGTAACGGGGGATGGCTGACCA
>CANEXL010000161.1 GCA_947443745.1 Microbacteriaceae bacterium
AGACTTGCGGATCTGTCCCATTTCCTTTTCGGCTACATCCTTGGCGCGACGCTTCTGGTCGGCCTTGGCGCCCTCTTCTTCCAGGGCAGCAAGGTCGGTCTCCAGGCGCAACATGCGCTCAGCGATGCGGGAGTCGCGCTGGTCGCCCAGGGTCTTGATTTCGAGACGAAGCTCGTTCTCAAGTCCAGGCATGTCAGCGTGACGGCCTTCGATGTCTACGTTGATGACCATGTAGGCCGCAAAGTAGATGACCTTCTCGAGGTCTTTCGGAGCCATGTCGAGCAAGTAGCCCAACCGGCTCGGAACACCCTTGAAGTACCAGATGTGCGTAACGGGGGCAGCAAGCTCAATGTGGCCCATGCGCTCGCGACGAACAGAGGACTTGGTGACCTCCACGCCACAGCGCTCACAAACGATGCCCTTAAAGCGCACACGCTTGTACTTGCCACAAGAGCATTCCCAGTCACGCGAGGGGCCGAAGATCTGTTCTCCGAAGAGACCATCCTTCTCTGGCTTCAGCGTGCGGTAGTTGATGGTTTCTGGCTTCTTAACCTCGCCGAAGGACCAACGACGGATGTCGTCTGCCGTGGCCAGACCAATGCGAAGCTCGTCAAAAGTGGTTGCGTCGAGCAATGTCTACTCTTTCCTTAGATTCTTTGAAAGTCTGACTTCGGTTAGATCTCGTCGATTGACGAGGACTCGAAGCGTGTGGAGATGTTGATACCGAGCTCTTCTGCTGCACGGTAAGCCTCGTCGTCGGTGTCGCGGAGACTGACGACTTGGCCGTCCGATCCGATAACTTCGACGTTAAGGCAGAGGGACTGCATCTCCTTGATGAGAACCTTGAAGGACTCGGGGATACCCGGCTCCTGAATGTTCTCGCCCTTGACGATGGCTTCGTACACCTTCACGCGGCCGACAATATCGTCGGACTTGATGGTCAGAAGCTCTTGCAACGCGTACGCCGCACCGTAAGCCTCGAGGGCCCACACTTCCATCTCACCAAAACGCTGTCCACCGAACTGTGCTTTACCACCGAGGGGCTGCTGCGTAATCATCGAGTACGGACCAGTCGAACGGGCGTGAATCTTGTCGTCTACCAAGTGGTGGAGCTTCAAGATGTACATGTAACCAACCGAGACGGGCTCGGGGAAGGGCTCGCCGGAGCGACCATCGAACAACAACGCCTTGCCGGAGGAGCCGATGAGGCGATCTCCGTCACGCGTCTTTGTCGTCGAGTCAAGCAGACCAGCGATTTCTTCCTCAAGCGCACCGTCGAACACGGGGGTTGCAACCTTGGTACCGGGTGCAGCTTCCCATGCAGCTTCGGGGAGACGGCCAGCCCATGAGGGCTTGCCTTCAACCTTCCAGCCCTGCTGAGCAATCCAGCCGAGGTGGGTCTCGAGTACCTGGCCGAAGTTCATGCGGCCCGGAATACCGAGGGGGTTGAGAACGATGTCAACGGCGGTGCCGTCAGCCAAGAAGGGCATGTCTTCAACGGGGAGAATCTTGGAGATAACACCCTTGTTGCCGTGGCGACCAGCGAGCTTGTCACCTTCGGTGATCTTGCGCTTCTGGGCGATGTAGACAACAACGCGCTGGTTGACGCCCGAGCCGAGCTCGTCTTCGTCGTTAGCAGCGTCGAATACCTTGACAGCAATGATCGTGCCCGACTCACCGTGAGGAACCTTGAGCGACGTGTCACGCACTTCGCGGCTCTTCTCGTTGAAGATGGCACGCAGCAAACGCTCCTCGGCAGAAAGCTCGGTCTCACCCTTGGGCGTGACCTTACCAACGAGGATGTCGCCGGGGCGAACCTCTGCACCGATACGAATGATGCCGCGCTCGTCGAGGTTGGCGATGAGTTCAGGCGAGACGTTGGGAAGGTCGCGAGTGATCTCTTCCTTACCCAACTTGGTGTCGCGCGCATCCACGTCATATTCCTCGATGTGGATGGAGCTCAGAACGTCATCAGCCACAAGACGCTGGCTGAGGATGATCGCGTCCTCGAAGTTGTGACCTTCCCAGGGCATGAATGCCACGAGGAGGTTTTTACCCAAGGCAAGCTCGCCGGCTTCGGTGGCAGGACCATCAGCGATGACCTGGCTCACCTCGACGCGCTCGCCTGCGGTCACAATGACGCGGTGGTTGTAGCTCGTGCCCTGGTTAGAGCGGTCGAACTTGCGAAGGAAGTAATCCTGCGTGCCGCCCTCGTCGAGCAGGACCGAAACGTGGTCGGCTGAAACCTCAGCAACCACACCGGCCTTCTCGGCGGTGATGACGTCACCCGCATCGATCGCCGCGAAGCTCTCCATGCCGGTACCAACCAAGGGGCTCTCACTGCGAAGCAAGGGCACAGCCTGACGCTGCATGTTGGCACCCATGAGGGCGCGGTTTGCATCGTCGTGCTCGAGGAACGGAATGAGCGAGGTTGCAACCGACACCATCTGGCGAGGGGAGACATCCATGTAGTGAACGTCTGCAGCAGGAACGAGTTCAACCTCGCCACCCTTGCGACGAACAAGAACACGCTCTTCAGCGAAGCGAGCGTCAGCGGTCAAAGGCGCGTTGGCCTGAGCGACGATGAACTCGTCTTCTTCGCTAGCGGTGAGGTAGTCGATGTTCTCGGTGACAACACCCTTGACAACGCGACGGTACGGGGTCTCGATGAAACCGAAAGCGTTGATGCGAGCGAATGATGCCAACGAACCAATCAGACCAATGTTCGGGCCTTCAGGAGTCTCGATGGGGCACATGCGGCCGTAGTGCGAGGCGTGAACGTCTCGAACCTCAACACCGGCACGCTCACGAGAAAGACCACCGGGGCCCAGCGCCGAGAGACGACGCTTGTGCGTCAGACCCGCGAGTGGGTTGTTCTGGTCCATGAACTGCGAGAGCTGGCTGGTTCCGAAGAACTCCTTGATCGCGGCGACGACGGGGCGCACGTTGATCAGGGTCTGCGGGGTGATGGCTTCGATGTCCTGCGTGGTCATGCGCTCGCGAACGACGCGCTCCATGCGGGACATACCGGTGCGAACCTGGTTCTGGATGAGCTCACCCACGGCGCGAATACGACGGTTACCGAAGTGGTCAATGTCGTCGACATCCAGACGGATGTTGACCTTCTTGCCCTCACGGGTTCCCGCAACGGTGGTCTCTTCGGCGTGCAAAGCAACCAAGTACTTGATGGTCGAGATGATGTCTTCGACGCTCAAGACAGATTCGCTCATCGGAGCCTCAAGGCCCAGCTTGCGGTTGATCTTGTAACGACCC
>CANEXL010000162.1 GCA_947443745.1 Microbacteriaceae bacterium
GGCTGTTGCGGAGGGAACCTCCACGAGACGACCATTGGCAACGTCATAGATGTAGCCATAGACAGGAATGCTGGCGGGAACCAGCGGGTGCGCCTTAATGCGCGTGACGTCTTCGGTGACGCTGACGACCTGATCGGCGATGGTCAACCAATCGATGTACTTGCCCTCGGCAGAACCGGGACCAGTTCCTACGTCGTAGAAGCCTTCAGCACCCAGTGCGGCCGTTTCGAGGCTGTTCCCCAGTAGTCCACGCATGACGTCATCGGTGAAGAACTCCATGCCGCAGTTGGTGTGGTGAATAACGAACCATTCCTTGGTGCCCAAAAGCTTGTAGGAGATAACGAGCGAACGAATAGCATCGTCGGATGCCCGCCCGCCCGCATTACGAATGACATGCGCGTCGCCCTCGCTCAGACCCGCGTACTTGGCGGGGTCAAGGCGAGCATCCATGCAGGTCAAAATAGCGAAAGCACGTGCCGGGGGCATTGCCAGTTCGGATTTTGCGCCGAAGTTCGCCACATAGGCATCGTTGGCAGAAAGTATTTCTTGGAGAACGGTCATGGGATATTCCTCATCGGGTTCGGGGGGATGACAGGAGAGACCTCACTGACCCTGCCAACGCTAACTTTTCCCCCTGTGGTGGCGCTGATTATGTCTTCGTGTGACGCCAGAGGCCGCACCCCGCACCCCGCACGTGAATCTCCGCGCCGATCAGAACTTGTCTGTCGCGCCCTCAGGGGGGTTCAGGAGCAGCTCGAGGCGCTCGGTCATGTAATCCGCAACGGACACGGCGTCGTCATCGGAGGCGCCGGTTCTCCATCGCACGAAGGCATGAGGGCCGCGGCTAAACAGAGGACCTGACGGACGAGCAAGGCTGTCGACATCGACCAACACCGGGCTGGCGTTGAAGTTGACGACGCTGCCCACGGGGAATCCGCCCCGGAAGGCGGCATCCATCAACTCATAACGCTCGGTTCGGTAGGTCGAGACATGTTGGATGTGGGATGTCTCAACGACACGGGTGTTATCCCCCGCACGAAAGAGCATGCCTTCTTTGTTCATCAAGAAAATACCCAGTCGCCACACGTCACCAAGATGAAGAAGTTTGGCGCGACGCGGAAACCCCAAGAATGTAGAGGCGGGCACGTAGTCGCCGAGTTGTTCCATCGGTGGCTCAAACGTCGTGAGTTGAGTGAGAACCCAGCTCACAACGGCGCGAATCTCGCTGAAGGCGGCGAGGTCATCTTGTTCTCTAGTCACACGTTGATTCTAGGTTGGCCGAACTACCTGCAGTTCCGCGTTATAGCTGCGGATTCCGATTGTCGTAATTTCTGAATCGGTGGTTCGTGCGCATCAGATAATACGTCGTCACCATAATTGCAATTCCACCAATAAGTGCCGGCGCCCACAGAGCAATCGACACCGCCAGCAGGCCCGTATAGAAGTCACCAATGCGGGGGCCGCCGGCAACAACAGCGTAGAAAACGCCCTGGAGACGGCCGCGCATGTCATCGGGAGCAGCCGTGAGCAAGATGGTGGATCTAAAGATCGCCGAGACCTCGTCAGAGGCGCCCATCCCAAAGAAACACACCGCTGCCAAAATCAGGCCCATCCAACTGACGTGCGCCCAATCGTTGCCCACGTCACCGAATGCTCCAAGCACTCCCGCCAGGATGACAAGACCGAATGCCGCGACGAAAGCTCCATAGACCGTAATCGCCCGGCCAATGGCAACGCCGTATCGATTGATGTGAGCCACGGGGCCGCTGAGCAAACTGGTCGAAAAGGTTCCGACCGCGGCAGCGGCTGTCAGGACTCCGACGGTGGTCGGCCCGCCACCAATGACCAGTGCAGCTACAGCGGGCAAAACCGCATAAGGTCGACCCAAACCCATCGCGACAATGTCGACGATAAAGCTCATCCGAATGTTGGGTGCCGTGCGCAAGAACGCCAGACCCTGCTTGATGCCATCCCAACCCTTTGCCACGGCGTCATGTAACGGCGGAATTTTGGGGAGAGTCAAAACGCCAAAGAGACCCGCGAGAGCCAGCCCTAGGTCGACAAGGAAGGCTGTCGAGAAACCGGATGTTGCGACCAGCACCCCCGCCATTGCAGGACCCACGGTGTATTGGATCCCCATAGAAATGCCGCTGAGGGCATTTGCCCGAGAAACCATCCCCACCGGCAAGATGCGTGGATACACGGCAGTGCGCGCCGCCCCTGAAATGACATACGCCATCGCATTGATGGTGGTGAAAACATAGAACGGCCAGATGACAACATGGCCACCCTGCGATCGCTCCTGCGCATCGATAAACGACAGAATGACGAGGCCCAACGTGGAAAGCCACAAGACGGTGATGGCGCCCAAAATGACGGTTCGTCGGTCCATGCTGTCGGCGAGCATTCCGCCCCACGGTCCGGCAAAAAGCATGGGAATAAGCGCGGCGCCGCCCACCAACCCGACGAGGAACGTGTTGTGCGTGATGTCAAAGATCTGAAGTCCCACAGCCACGATCGTCATCTGCGCGCCGATGCCCGAGAGACCGGCACCAATCCAGAGCCTGGCGAACGCTGGGGACGTACGGAGTGGGGTGAGGTCAACGAATCTGCGTTTGGTCTCCGGCACGTGCTAATTCTCCTTCTGACAAAAAAACCACCCAGTAAGGGTGGTTATTTTTGTTGGTCGGGCTGACAGGATTTGAACCTGCGACCCCTTGACCCCCAGCCCCGGGAATAGTGTATCTGAATGTTCGCTGATAACGGTAAAGCCCGGAATCTAGCGGATTTCGTCACACGCGAACAGGCACGAATGGCCACGAATTCGCCTCAGTTGGGGTACCGGCGTGGGGTACGGGCACTATCTGAGCCCCATTCTGGTGCCCTGTGGATAGTTGAAACGGCGACCGCAGGACGGTCTGTAACGTCGGAGAATGCAAACAGACGACATACTCACCACGATTGAAACGTGCCCCTCCTGAGGCACCCTCACCATGCCCAGAGGCGCACACTCTTGGTGTCACTACTGCGAGATAAGCGTGCTCAGTATCGAAGGCTAGAAAGTGCGGTCGATCTCGGCAACCGTCACAACGCCTTCGGCATCGACACGATACTTTCCCTCCAACGTGGTGCCCTCCACGTCGCGCAACTCGAAACCGGAAACGGTCACGGTCTCCCCACGGTCGAGAGCCACAATTCTCGGCGTCCACGGATTCCCGATTGACGCGCCGTGGATA
>CANEXL010000163.1 GCA_947443745.1 Microbacteriaceae bacterium
AGGGCACACCGAAGAAGCGGCCGCCATGGTCGCCGTCAAAAACCGTCACAACGCGATGCTCAACCCGAAGGCTCACGTGAAGCGCGAAGTGACCGTCGAAGAGGTCATGGCATCCAGGCCACTGTGTTGGCCCATCAAGATTCTCGATGTACCCCCCATTTCTGATGGAGCGTGCGCCGTCATTCTGGCGGAGGGTTCCGACGCTCTTGCTATCACGGATCGTCCCGCGTGGATCCACGGGATGGCGTATTACTGCGAAGCAGACAATGGCCCCGACCGTTCGATGTTGCAGTCTGAGCCATTGCAGATCGCGGCGACCAAGGTCTACAAGGAAGCGGGAATCACCAATCCCTTCCGTCAGTTTGACGTCGCGGAGCTCCAAGAGCCGTACACGTGCTTTGAGCTGAGCTACTACGAAGGTCTGGGCCTGTGCCCCGAGGGTGGTGCTGCCGAGCTCATCATGTCGGGGGCAACCTCTCTGACAGGCGAGTTACCTGTAAACCCCTCCGGCGGATGCATGGGAGCGAACCCCATTGGGGCCACCGCGCTCATCCGGTTGGCAGAGGCAGCGATGCAAGTTACGGGCAAGGCCGGCGCACACCAGGTTGCCGGCGCAGAACGTGCACTCGTTCAGGCGGGCGGCGGATGGGCAAACCTTCGCGGCGTGGCTGTTCTCGGTGCTGAGAGACGATGAGGAAGATCTGATGTCAACAACAATTACAGAAGAGCTCGACGACATGTCGGCTCACACCCTCGCGTCGCAGATCAAGATGCCCTACACGCTGACGCCCGGTCAAGCGACGGGAATCTTCATCGCGGAGCTCGCGCAGCGACGCCTCATCGGGTCCCGTCACAAGGACATCATTCTTGTGCCCGCCCAGGATTTCAGTGGAATCGATGGCGAGCCTGCCAGCGGTTTCGTTGAGGTTGCCCCGGTCGGCTCGGTCACCGCCTTCACGACGACCGCCAACGGCACGTTTGCCCATATCCTGATTGATGGTTCGAGCACGCCGTTTGTGCACCGCATCATCGGAATTGATGCGAAGGACCTTTCGGTGGGAACGCGCGTCGAAGTGATCTGGGCGAACGAAGCCAGCCGCACGATGATGGACCTCGCAGGTTTTGGCCCTCTCGGGTCTGCCTCGTCTTTCGTCCCGCGCGATGCCCCAGAGGATCTTTCTGCTCCTCTCGAACAGATCGATTATTCGCTCACGCTGGACTACAACCACGCGTATGGTCCCTACTATGGGACTCTCTTCGATGGGGTCAAGTCTGATCGTCGCGTGCGCGGCATCAAATGTTCGGAATGCCGTCGGGTGCTCTTGCCACCTCGCGCATTGTGTGACGTCTGCTTCGCGCCTACCGCCGAGTGGGTGGATATCGCAGCCGTGGGAACGATTCAGGCCAGCTCTATCGTCCACATCGAATTCGTGGGTCAGCGGCTCAAGCCCCCCTATGTGTATGCCGAAATTGTGCTGGATGGCACATCAACGCGTTTGATTCACATGGTGGGCCAGGTCGACCCCGAAGAGGCAAAAACTCTCGCGGCACCCGGTGCCCGAGTTCAGGCAGTGTGGAGCGATCGTCGCACCGGCAGTTTGGCGGATATCGAATACTTCGAGCTGATCTAGAAGAGTCGCAAAGATCGTACGCACCGCAATCGCCCCCCAAAAAAGAAGAGAACATACTGATGACCGTGCCGAATTTTCAGGCGATAACGCTCGTGCAAGAAGAATCCATTGTGTGGATTACCCTGAATCGCCCCAAGAAGTTGAATGCAATCAATGACCAGCTGCTGAATGAACTAGAAAGCGCCTTCGACTACCTTGCAGACGTGGATCACCGCGTTGTCGTCATCAAGGGTGCCGGAACAGCATTCTCAGCTGGCTACGATTTGGGCACGGAATCGAAGGAGCTGGGCTACGCCGGCGAGCGGGGTGCCATCGAAGATCGCGATCGTCAGATGCACAACGTCGATGTCTACATGAAGCTGTGGCGACACCCCGTTCCTGTCATTGCGCAGATTCACGGCTACTGCCTCGGTGGTTCAACGCAGTTGTGTGTCTTTGCGGACATCACTGTCGTTGCCGATGATGCCATCATCTCGGCGTCACCCGCATTGCCTATCGGTGGCGGATTCATTTCACCATTGTGGGCGACCCTCGTTGGCCCCAAGCGCGCCAAGTTGTTATCGTACGACTCGGGACACCGCATCTCAGGCAAGACGGCCTCTGAGTGGGGATGGGCCACAGAGTCGGTTCCTGCCGCTGAGTTGGAAGCGCATGTCCGTCAAATGGCCTATTCGATTGCACGAACACCGGCATCGATTTTGAAGCTGAAGAAGGAGGCCGTGAATCGAGTGGTTGAAATGCAGGGCCTTGTCACTATTGCCCGCATGGGAACCGAAACGGATGCGCTCCTTCACCTCACTCCCGAGGTTCAGGTTCTTCTTCACTCCATTCGTGACCTCGGTCTGAAGGGTGCTATCGCGAGCTTTGATGCCGGGGGACTTCGGTAGCTGCAGCTCGTCTAACTAGTTGCGGGCTTTGCCTCCGCGGCGGGGGCGTGCTCGTCCTCTTCCTTGTGGCTGCGGCCGAGGGACAGCGTCGAGAGGAAGCCGAGAACGAGGAAGCCGGCGGCCGCGAAGGCGCCATAACGGGTGCCATCTGAGATGGCTTCCTTTGCGAGGTCGGCGATGGACGCGGTCTCAGGGTCGGCGGCGAAGCCGATGATGGCGCCCCCGGCGCTGTCGACGACCGCGGACACAATCTGGGTGACCTGGGCGTCTGGAGTGCCGGCATCCGCTAAGGAATTGGTCAGCTGAAGCTGCGCCGAGGTGAACAGGATCGTGCCGAGGATGGCGATCCCCAGAGCCGAACCCAGCTGGCGTGAGGTGCTCTGCGTGCCTGAGGCTTGGCCCGATTCTTGGATCGGGACATCCTTCAAGATGACATTGGTGAGCTGCGCGGTAGCAAGGCCCACACCGAGTCCGTAGACGAACAGCCATGGCACGACGTTGATCCACGTGGAGGTTGGGCTAATCGAGAAACCGACACCGGCGACACCGATGACTTCGAGAATGATGCCGAGCTGAACCATGCGCACGGGGGAGACACGGCTGCCGAGGCCACCGGCCGCACCACTGGCAGCGAAGGCGCCGACGGCCAGGGCCAGGATGACGAATCCGGTCTGCAGGG
>CANEXL010000164.1 GCA_947443745.1 Microbacteriaceae bacterium
GGTAGGCCTTTTCGTAGCCATCGGGGCGTCCCCACAGCCCGGCGAGGGTTCCGGGAGGCATCGGCAATTTGATGGCAATGTTGCCTTCTTTGCCGGCCGCGACAGGGATTCCCTTGCTGTTGAGTACCTCAATCTGGTACCCGGGAACGGGAACAGTGGCGGATCCGGGCTTGATGGCGAGTGGCGCGAGGCCGCGCAGGTTGGCAGCAATTGGCCAACCCGTTTCGGTCTGCCACCAGTGATCGACGACGGGGCAGTGCAACCCGTTATTGGCCCAGTGGTACGTCTCCGTGTCGAGGCGCTCGCCGGCCAGAAACAAGGTTTCGAGGCTTGTTACGTCATACCGGGCACTCTCAACCAGATTGGGATCGACGCGGCGAATGGCGCGCAAAGCCGTGGGCGCTGTGAAGAGAACCTTTACCTTGTATTCCTCAACGATGCGCCAGAAGGCACCCGCATCCGGCGTTCCCACAGGCTTGCCCTCGTAGAGAACCGTGGTGGCTCCGGCGAGCAGGGGGGCGTAGACAATGTAGGAGTGGCCGACAACCCAGCCGACATCGGAAGCAGTCCACATGACATCGCCGGGATGCACGTTGTAGAGATTGCGCATGCTCCACGCCAGGGCAACCGCGTGACCGCCATTGTCGCGGATGATGCCCTTAGGGCTGCCGGTCGTGCCCGACGTGTACAAAATGTACAGGGGATCCGTAGCGGCAACGGGGACGGGCGCGGCCGGCGTTGCTCGAGCCATTTCGGCATCCCAGGTCACCCACGCCACCGCATGCTCGCGCGCAGAACCATGGGCGGATCCCGTGTCGCCAGACGTCGCGAAATCTTTGGCCAAGCCGGCGACGTGACGCCGTTCCTTCACGATAACGGTGCGAATGGACCCATGTGACAGGGCCAGGGCTTTCTGCACGATGGGCAAGTATTCTACGGTTCGCCCCGGTTCCAGGCCGCCGGATGCCGTTACCATAACGGTAGGCGTGGCGTCATCGATACGCACGGCAAGCTCATTGGCGGCAAAACCACCGAAGACGACGGAGTGCACGGCGCCGATGCGGGCGCAGGCCAGCATCGCGATAAGTGCCTCGGGAATCATGGGCAGGTAGATGATGACCCGATCACCCTTGGTGACCCCCAGGGAGGCAAGCACCCCCGCGAACAGACTGACCTCGCTGAGGAGCTCGCTGTAGGTGAACTGCTTCTTCACGCCGGTCATCGCCGAGTCGTAAATCAAGGCGGTCGTGTCACCGCGGCCCGCCAACACGTGGCGATCCAGCGCATTGAAACAGGTGTTCATTTCGGCGCCGGGAAACCAGCGGTACACGGGAGCGCCGCTGTCGTCGAGGGCGAGAACGGGGGGCGTCACCCAGTCGATGGCGGAGGCTGCATCCAGCCAAAAGGCATCGGGATCTTGGGCACTCGCGTCATATACCTCGCGATAAGCACGTGCTGTTGTCACCATGTGCGCGCCTCCCCAATGAGTCACGATAACTCTGCAATGAGCGACCGTGTAACCGCCACTGTATACACAGATGCCAATAACACGCAATATCGGGAAAGTATTGTGCCAAATTGTTATGCTATGTATACACTGAAACAGCTCGGCAGAAAATTGATGGCCGGATATTGTGACGCAGTGACGCGTGAAGGAGTCCATGATGAAGGCCAGCGATCGCGCCTACCGTGCCCTTCTCGATGAGATCGTCGAGGGAACCCTCGCCCCGGGGGCCGTCCTGGCCGAGGTTGAGCAATCCACGCGCTTGGGAGTCTCCCGTACGCCTCTTCGGGAAGCTCTTTCTCGCCTGACTGCCGACGGTCTCGTCGAGCCCCAAGCGGGACGCGGCCTCATCGTCACCGAGGTGTCGCTGGACAACATATCCGAACTGTACGAACTCCGTGAAGCTCTTGAGGAGCAGGCAGCCCGCTTGGCCGCGGAACGGGGAAGCCCGAAGAAGTTCGTCGCGCTCGCCGCGGCGTTCGACGACATGGCCACGCTCATTGATTCGGGGCCGGATGGCATCCGAACCTATTACGACCTCAACCGTCAGTTTGATGAGGCCATTGATGCCGCCATCCAGAACCCCTACCTTGTTGGCGCCTTGCGCAACGTGCGTATGCACCTTGGTCGCGTGCGCCGCATCGCAAAAGACAACCCGCAACGTCTGCGCGAGGCCGCCCGCGAAACGCACCTCATTCTCGAAGCCATCATCAGCGGTGATTCGGCCTTGGCCGCCCACGCGACTCACGTTCATCTCCATCGGAGCCTCACGAACATCCGTGCTTCCGTTGCCCCTCTTTTGACACAGAATGGGGTCACCGGATCCCAGAAAAGGAACCGACAGTGAAACTGAATCACGTTCGCGTCTACCGCAGCGAAGAAACCCTGAATCGTGCCGACCAGCTGGCGTGGAAGATTGCCGAGGTTGCTGCTGACCCGGTTGCCGTAACGGATGAGGTGACCGAGATGGTCATCAACCGCATGATTGACAATGCTTCCGTGGCCACCGCATCGCTCACGCGAAAGCCCGTCGTCTCGGCCCGTTCTCAGGCTCTTTCCCACCCCACCTCCACCGGCGGTCACGGTGCGAACGTCTTCGGCGAAGGCCAGAACACGCGTGTTTCCCCCGAGTGGGCAGCCTGGGCGAATGGCGTAGCCGTGCGTGAGCTCGACTACCACGACACCTTCTTGGCGGCCGAGTATTCGCACCCCGGCGATAACATCCCGCCCATCTTGGCTGTCGCCCAACACGTGGGTTCCACCGGCCGTGACCTCGTTCGGGGCATCGCCACCGGCTACGAAATTCAAGTCGATCTCGTGAAGTCGATCTGCTTGCACGAGCACAAGATTGACCATGTGGCTCACCTCGGCCCGTCAGCCGCGGCCGGCATCGGCACCATGCTCGGCCTCAGCCCCGACATCATCTTCCAGGCCATCGGCCAGGCACTGCACACCACCACGGCGACCCGTCAATCACGCAAGGGTGAGATCTCCAGCTGGAAGGCGCACGCCCCCGCTTTCGCTGGAAAAATGGCCGTCGAAGCCATCGACCGTGCCATGCGCGGCGAGACCAGCCCGACCCCGATTTATGAGGGTGAAGATGGCGTGATTGCCTGGATGCTGGACGGCCCCAAGGCTGCCTACGAGGTTCCACTGCCCGAGCGCGGCGAGGCCA
>CANEXL010000165.1 GCA_947443745.1 Microbacteriaceae bacterium
ACGCGATAGAAGCGGCCACAAGCCCTGTTCCCAGAACGTTCATCGTGATGAGAACGATAGTGCCGACACCGGCAGCAACCGCGTAAAGCGACCCGACGTGCATGACGGATATGGGCATGTTCAGCAGCAGGTCACGCAAAACGCCACCGCCTACTGCTGACGTAATTCCGACGAAAACGGCGGGAATCTCTGGCAGCCCTGCGTTCAACGCTGTTGTCACCCCAATGGCGCCAAAGAGTCCGATCGTGAGCGCGTCGAGCGTCGTGATCAGCCAGTCAACGCGGCTCACGATTCGGCCAAAGAGCATTCCGATGAGAGCCGCTAGGACGGCGACGCCAATGTACCAATTCTCGGTCAGTGCCAAAGGGAGTCGAGAAAGCAGGATGTCGCGGAGAAAGCCACCACCCAACCCGGTTGCCACACCAATGATGGAAATTCCGAGTAGATCGAGTTTGCGGTCGCGAAAACCCGAGGAGTACATCGCTCCCTGCAGAGAGCCAACGCCAATAGCTAGGGCATTCGTCCAGAGGGGAACTTCGATTACTCCTGCATCCATATGACTGGTTTACCACGTCGCGCCCTCAAAGAATGACCACCTCAGCGAGAGATAATAAAGCGTGCCGGTTTATCGAGATGAGGGAGTCGTGCTTCGCACCCAAAAACTGGGCGAAGCCGATCGCATTGTCACGCTCCTGACCCGCAATCATGGCAAAATTCGAGCCGTTGCCAAGGGAGTGAGGCGTACGGCGTCCAAATTTGGCGCCCGCCTGGAGCCGTTCATGGTGGCTGACGTTCAAATCTATGAGGGCCGCAGTCTCGACATTATTTCTCAAGCGGAATCTCTGGGTTCCTACGGCGCCTCGATTGTCGACGACTACCCTCGCTACACCGCCGCCAGCGTCATGGTCGAAACGGCCGATAAAGTGACCGAGTCTGAAGGTTCAGCCCAGCAATATCTCCTTCTCGTGGGCGCTCTCAGATCTCTTTCCAAAGCAGAGCATGCACCGACGCTCACTCTCGACTCCTATCTTTTGCGGGCGCTGTCCCTGGCTGGTTGGGCGCCGAGTTTTGATTCGTGTTCCAAGTGCGGCGCTGTCGGGCTTCATTCCTCTTTTGTTGTCCAGCTCGGCGGAATTGTCTGCACTGACTGTGCTCCGGTCGGTGCTGCCAGAGTTGATGCCGCTACCGTCGATCTGCTGCATTGCCTCATCACGGGTGACTGGGAGCGGGCGGAGAGCCACGACGCCCTCACCGAATCCCGGGCCAGTGGATTGGTGTCGGCGTATGCACAGTTTCACTTGGAGCGAGGACTGCGATCGATGGAGCACGTAGCGCGATGAGAAAACCCACGACCCACAAAGATGCCGTCGCATACCGTCCGGTCGACTGGACGGCAGAATATCCGCCGAATTTTCCTGCCGCGGGAGTTCCCAAACACGTCGCAATCGTCATGGATGGAAACGGCCGTTGGGCCAATCAGCGCGGGCTCACCAGGGTGGAGGGTCACAAAGCCGGAGAAGCGGCTCTGCTCGATGTCGTAGCCGGTGCCATCCAGGCCGGCGTGACGCATCTTTCGGTCTACGCGTTTTCGACGGAGAATTGGAAGCGCTCACCCGACGAGGTGCGCTTTCTCATGGGCTTCAACCGAGATGTCCTTCATCGTCGCCGAGATCAACTTAACGAGTGGGATGTGCGCATTCGCTGGGCGGGGCGCCGCCCTAAACTATGGCCATCGGTCATCGATGAACTTCTCCTCGCCGAGCAACTCACGCGCAACAATAAGACGCTCACGCTGACGATGTGTGTAAATTACGGCGGTCGCACAGAAATTGCGGATGCCGTGCGGAAGATTGCGGAAGAAGTGGAAGCGGGAAAGCTCAATCCCTCCCGCATCAGCGAAAAGACGATCGCCCGCCACCTGTACGTGACGGACATGCCCGACGTCGACCTTTTTGTGCGCTCAAGCGGCGAACAGCGCACCAGTAACTTTCTTCTCTGGCAGTCTGCCTATGCGGAGATGGTTTTTCTCGACACGCTGTGGCCGGCATTCGGGCGCACGCAACTGTGGGATGCCATCTCGCAATATATTTCCCGGGATCGCCGTTTCGGCGGAGCCATTGATACGCCCACGGCCTCAACTGATGACACGGGGAATACGGAGCCGGTCTAGAACGTTCGAGACTACATGACCGATGTAAAAGCTCCCCACACACTGTCCACTGAAACCCTCATCACGCCCATCAAGGTTGATATTTGGTCGGATGTGCAATGCCCGTGGTGCTACATCGGTAAACGAAAGTTTGAAAAAGGCGTAGAACTCTTCGGCGACAATGTTCAGGTCGAGTACCACTCGTTTGAGTTGGCTCCTGATACTCCCGTTGACTTCGACGGAAGCCCCATTGACTACCTGAGCCAGAAAAAGGGATTGCCCGTCGATCAGGTGCACGAAATGCTTGGTCGCGTCACCGAGGTCGCCCGCAGTGTCGGCTTGGAATATAACTACGATGCTGTTCACCAAACCAACACCATCAAGGCGCACGAACTCATGCACTTCGCAAAGGCTCATGGAAAGCAAGCCGAGATGAAAGAGCGTCTCTTGAGCGCATACTTCGTCGAAGGCAAGCATGTTGGCCGCATCGATGACTTGGCAGATCTCGCGCAGGAAGTAGGGCTTGACCGTGACGCCGCGCACGAAGCCCTCTCAACGAGTCAGTTCCTCGCTGATGTGAAAGACGATGTTGCTCAGGCCGAGGCGTATGGCATCAACGGCGTTCCTTTTTACGTGATTGACGGCAAGTACGGCGTCTCGGGTGCTCAAGACCCTGAAACGTTCAAGAACGTTCTGGAGCAGGCACGCGAAGAGCGCCAAACACCGTAACGATCCGTTCGGCACGTGAGCCGACTTCGCCTGAACGGGGAGACTCCCATGGGATACTTGAGAGTGGGAGAAATGACACGATGACACTGGTGCACGGCCTTGCTCGCGCGGGCGATTTGAAGATTGGGCCCATTGAGGTCGACGTTCCTGTCGTGCTCGCGCCGATGGCAGGAATCACGAATACGGCT
>CANEXL010000166.1 GCA_947443745.1 Microbacteriaceae bacterium
AATCTCGAGGTCCTCGGTGACCTGAACACACAGTTCGCGGGTGGGAACCACAACGAGGGCTTTGACACCGGGCTCGGGGTTCAGCCCCAGGCGCTGGATAATGGGCAAACCAAACCCGAAGGTCTTTCCCGTTCCCGTCTTGGCTTGACCAATGATGTCTTGGCCAGCGAGGGCGAGGGGGATGGTTTGAGTCTGGATGGGAAATGGTTCGAGGATGCCTTTAGCGGCAAGAGCCTCGGCAATATCAGCATCAATTGCAAGGTCAAGAAAAGTCACAGTACGCCTGTCATAAAAAAGATTCCACGCCGGTTCTTTTTAGTCTGCGGCGTAGGGTCAGCGGTCCAAAGCCGGTGACGACCCCTCGAGTCTATCGCGGCCGCGTCTGGTATGCCCGTAAAGGCATAAGCTGTCAGGGTGTTTGAGTGGATGAGTAAGCGTCGCAAACGGGCCGTGGCGCCTGTTATGAAGTCGCGGGCCGAGAGTGTTCCGCGTGGTGCCCGCGTCGATCTTGCCGATATGTCGCCAGACCCTGTGTCCTACCTCGGTCAAGTGGCGTACTTCGAACTCGCTGTTTTTGAGTCGTTGACTCGGGCTATCAGCTCGGCTCCGGGGTTGGCCGCGAAAGAGGGATTGACCGCTGCTGCCGGTGAAGTTCTGGCGAAGCACCATGGCGTTGTCGCTGAACTCCGAGCGCTGAAGGTCGACCCTGCAACAGCCATGCAGCCTTTTGCCCCGGCCATTGACCGGTTCGAAAAGTTGAGCCATGGTCGTGACTGGCATGAAATGCTGCTCGGCGTCTACCTCACGGCCGGTTTTCTCGACGACTTCTTTATTCGTCTTCTCGCCGGTTTGCCCACCGAGATGGGCAAGCGCCTCGAGATCTTGCTCGAGCCCGATCGTTCGGCCAACGTTATCGTCGCAGAACTGCGAGCCGGGATTGAGGCCGACGAGACACTTTCTTCGCGCCTGGCACTATGGGGTCGCCGGCTGGTCGGAGACACGCAGCTCGTTGCCCGCAGTGCGTTGCTCATGTCTGGTAACCGTGCCAATGACGAGGAACGCATTGAGCCGGTCTTCACCGATCTCATTGCCGCTCACACCCGCCGAATGGATGGCCTCGGCCTCACGGCTTAGATCTCGGTCTAGCTCACGGGCTGGCTTGTGGCTCGCGAGGTTACGAGTAGACCCACGAGTCAGTCACACACATACGCCTGATTTACGCGACGCGACCGGTCTTCGTGAACGTACTGAAGAATGCGTCGTCGGATGCGGTGCGACGACGACTTAAGACAACGCCCAGACCAAAAGCGACGATGGCAGACGCGGCGAAGCTAATGCCCCAGATGAGGAATTCTCCTGCTGGCAAACCCAGCCAGATCAAGCCTTCCCACAGCACGCTGATAACAGCGGTGGAAACGGCCGGCAACACAATAACGCCACGACGAACAGAACCGGAAAGCGAGTAGTGCGCGATGAGGCCAATAATGGCGCCGCCCAACGCGACAAACAGCAGTTCCATACCTAGCCTACGAAACCGACGCGACGGGACTGGTCGTTGCCGAGCTCAATGAACCCAATGGTTGCGGTGGGCACGATGTAGACCTTGCCCTTGTCATCAGACAGCTTCAGGTAGGGAGTCTTTCCTGCCAAGGCATCGGCGACGAGCGCCTCAATGTCGGTGGGGGATTGAGCAGTCTCAAACCCGATTTCACGGGGTGCGTTGACAATGCCGATGCGTATTTCCACGGAAGTGTTCCTTTCGATGACGATGCCTCCAACCCTACACAAATGCACTGACATCCTGATGCGCGTTCCGCCGAGAGCGGAGTCGTGAAGTGCCGGATGCGCGCGTTCAGAGCCAATGACAGTGGCAACCGATACCGTTGGAAGCGTGGTAAAAACCCGGTTTATTCCAACGCAGCACGAGCCTGAGCGCGCCGTGCATCTCGACGAGTCACAGCGCGCCGCTCTCGATGCGCCCTTGGCACAGTCGGCCGTTGTTCTCGGTGCGCCGGGGACGGGCAAGACCGCGACACTCATGGCGCTGATTGCTCACCGTGTGAACCAGGGTCTCAGCCCCGACGACATCGTGATTCTTACATCGGGGCGGCAGACGGCCAATCATCTTCGTGATGCCTTATCGACGCTGCTGCAGAGTGCCACAAATGGAGCGTTGGCCCGTACGCCCATGTCCTTGGCATTCGCGCTTGCCGCTGAGAAAGCCGAGATCGATTCTGTCCCTCCACCCCGACTCCTCACAGGATCTGAGCAAGACCAGATTCTTGGCGACCTTCTTGCCGGTGACCTGAGTGATGGCACGGGGCCACGGTGGCCGGAGAGTCTCTCACCCGAGGTTCGCTCGAGTCGCGTCTTCAGAACAGAACTTCGCGAACTTTACGCGCGTTGTGTCGATACCTTTCCATCGGGTGATTTCCCTGAACTACTGACAGCGCTTGGACGACGCACCGGCCGAGAGGAATGGATTGCGGCCGGGCAATTCTGGCGAACCTATGTCGAGTCGGTGTCGGAAGCAAAAATCAATTACTACGATTCATCAGAAATGCTCGCCATAGCCACTCGGGCCATCCGCGACCCCGCCACGATGGCGTCGACGAAATTGATCGTGGTCGACGACGCTCAAGAGCTGACCTATGGCGCAGCCAATATGTTGCGTGCTTTCGCTGATCGCAGGGTGCCGATCATTCTTTTCGGTGATCCCGATGTGGCATCCACCACCTTTCGTGGTGCCGTCCCGAATCTTTTGGGGCAGGCCGAGTCATACCTCGGCGTGCCTGTCCACACGCACACGCTGGCGCAGGTCCATCGCCATGGCGCCACTATTCGACAGGCGGTGTCAGCTGTCACCGATCGAATCGGAACAGCCGCCGCAGGAACCCAGCGGCGGGCCTCTGTCACCGCCTCTGTCACTGCCTCTGTCACTGCCTCTGTCACTGCCTCTGTCACTGCCTCTGTCACTGCCTCTGTCACTGCCTCTGTCACTGCCTCTGTCACTGCCTCTGTCACTGCCCCTGTCACTGCCTC